>MWBF01000066.1 GCA_002068935.1 Chloroflexi bacterium ADurb.Bin325 | reverse complement strand
TTTTCGAACGGCTTCATCGACCGCCGCGGCGGTCGCATCTTCTTTGACAATCCCCCCTTCTTCCCATAAAATACGGTTTCGCGGCGCGCTGAGAGATTCGGCGCGCCTTGATTGTGAAGCCACGTAAGGATGACCGAATGAACCAGACGCGCCCGCAGCATGCGGCCCTGACCAGTGCGGCGATCCGCCAGCAGTTCCTGGATTTCTTTGCGAGCAAGGGGCACCGCATCGTGCCCAGCGACTCGCTCGTGCCCCACGATGACCCGACGCTGCTGTTCACCAACGCCGGCATGAACCAGTTCAAGGATATCTTCCTCGGCCTGCGCGAGCCGGAGACGCGCCGCGTCGCGGATGCGCAGAAGTGCATGCGCGTCAGCGGCAAGCACAACGACCTGGACGACGTGGGCCGCTCGCCCTACCATCATACGTTGTTCGAGATGCTGGGCAACTGGTCGTTCGGCGACTACTATAAGAAGGAAGCCATCGCCTGGGCCTGGGAGCTGTTGACCGGCGTCTGGGGGCTGCCGAAGGAGCGGCTGTGGGCGACCGCGTTCCAGGACGACAAGGGCGACATCGAGCGCGATGACGAGGCCGCGGGCTACTGGCGCGGGGAGACCGACATCGACCCGGAGCACGTCCTCTTCTTCGGGCGCAAGGACAACTTCTGGGAGATGGGCGACACCGGGCCATGCGGGCCGTGCAGCGAGATCCACCTGGATCTCGGCCCGGAGGCGTGCGACAAGCAGGGCGTGGCAGGCCATGTCTGCCGCGTCAACGGCGACTGCCGGCGCTATATCGAGCTGTGGAACCTCGTCTTCATCCAGTACAACCGCGGCGCGGACGGGACGCTGACGCCGCTGCCCGCAAAACACGTGGATACGGGCATGGGCTTCGAGCGCATCGTCAGCGTGCTGCAAGGGGTGCGCAGCAACTACGACAACGACCTGTTTGCGCCGCTCATCCGGCGGACGCAGGCGCTGCTGGCGAAGATCGACACGGGCCGCGATGTGATGCAGGATCTGCAAGACCCGCGCCGCGCGGTGTCCTACCGCGTGATCGCGGATCACAGCCGCACGATCGCGTTCCTCATCGGCGACGGCGTGATGCCCGCCAACGAGGGTCGCGGCTATGTGCTGCGGCTGATCCTGCGCCGCGCGGCGCGGCACGGCCGGATGCTCGGCTTCGACCGGCCCTTCCTCGCGGATGTGGCGCGCACGGTCATCGAGATGATGGGCCCGCACTACACCGAGCTGACCCGCCGCCGCGACTTCATCCTCTCCAACATCGAGCAGGAGGAGGCGCGCTTCTCGGCCGCGCTGATCAACGGCATCGCGCTGTTGGAGGAGCTCATCGCGCAGGTCAAGGCGCGCGGGGGGGACGTCATTCCGGGCGCGGAGGCGTTCCGGCTGTACGATACGCACGGCTTCCCGCTCGATCTGACGCAGGACATGGCGCGCGAGGTCGGCATGACGGTGGACATGGCCGGGTTCCAGGCCGCGCTCGACGAGCAGAAGGAGCGCGCCCGCGCGTCCGCGCATTTCGATGCGCAGGGGACGCAGGATGTCCAGATCTATCTGGATCTGCTGCGCGAGCTCAAGGCCGAGGGCACGGTGGCCGCCGCGGGCGTGGCGCACCGCTACGACGAGGATGTGGAACTCGAGACCCGGCTCGTCGCGCTGCTGGCGGGCGGGCGTCGCGTGACGGCCGCAGCCCCCGGCGACAAGGTCGAGGTCGTGCTGCCGGAGACGCCGTTCTATCTCGAATCCGGCGGGCAGGTCAGCGACACTGGCTTTATCGCGCGCTATCCCGACTGGGACGAGGCGGCCGGCGCAAAGCAGCCGGCCGGGGACGACGAGCAGCCCATCTGGGAGATCCGCGTCGACGACGTGCGCCAGCCCGTGCCGGGGCTGATCGTCCACGCGGGCGAGGTGACGATCGGTCAGCCGCGCGTGGGCGAGGAGTGCTGGGCCGAGGTGGATCTCGAGCGGCGCATGGACATCATGCGCAACCATACGGCCACGCATCTGCTGCACAGCGAACTGCGTTATATCCTGGGCGAGCACGTGCATCAGGCCGGCTCCGTGGTCGCGCAGGATCGCCTGCGCTTCGACTTCACGCACCCGGCCATGCTCACGCAGGACGAGCTGGATCTGGTGGAGCAGTCGGTCAACGACGCGATCCTGGCCGATTATCCGGTCGGCGTCAGCCACGCGAAGTACAAGGAGGCGATTGCGGAGGGCGCTATGGCGCTCTTCACCGAGAAGTACGGCGATGACGTGCGCGTCGTCAAGATCGGCTGGGACGACGAGGAGGTGTTCAGCCGCGAGCTGTGCGGCGGCACGCACGTCCAGCGCACCGGCCAGATTGCCTTCTTCCACATCGTCTCGGAGGAGAGCATCGGCTCAGGCGTGCGCCGCATCGAGGCCGTCACGGGCCGCGGCGCGCAGCAGCTTGCCCAGGCGCGGCTGCGCCTGCTCGACCAGACGGCCGCGCTGCTGCGCGTCCCCGCGGACCAGGTGGATCGCGCGGTGCGCAACCTCTACGCCGAGGTGCAGGCCGGCGCCAAGGAGCTGGCGCGGCTCAAGGCGCAGCTTGCGCTGCAACAGACGGCCGGGCTGGCCGCGGACGCGACGCGCATCGGCGACGTGGCGGTCGTGCATGCGCAGGTGGCCGGGGTGGACGTGCAGACCCTGCGCGATATGAGCGACCATCTGCGCGCCAGGCTCGGCACATCCGCGATCGTGCTCGCGACCGCGGTGGACGACAAGCCGCAGATCATCGCGGCGGTGACCGACGACCTGGTCCGGCGCGGGGTGCATGCGGGCGAACTGGTCAAGGCAGTGGCGCGCTACGTGGGCGGCGGCGGCGGCGGCAAGCCGCACCTGGCGCAGGCGGGCGGCCGCGACCTGTCCCGGCTGCCGGCCGCGCTGGCGCAGGTGCCCGATCTCGTGCGCCAGCAGCTCCAGCGCTGACGGGCTTTCCGGTTTGCGATGATCCAGTACCAGTTGAATAGCCGCGACACCCTGGCGAGCGTGCTGGCCAGGGTGCAGACGGCGTCGAGCGAACAGGTGCTCCTGGTCGTCCCGCCCGACCTGACCTTCTCGCAGGTCGAGCTGCGCGCGCTGCGCCGCGAGGCGGCCCGGTTGCGCAAGGTCGTGGCGCTGGTGACGGGCGAGGTCGCGCTGCGTGCGCGCGCGGACGTGGAGGGCATCAGCACCTTCCAGTCGCCGGAGGCCGCGGAGGAACATCGCTGGCGGCGGCCGCGCCGCGCCGCGCGCATCCAGGCGCGGCCGCCGACGCCCGCGGAGATCGCGCCGCCGCACCCCGCGAGCCTGTTTGCCCGGCGTTCGCCGACCGGCTTTCGGCCGATCGCGTTCCTGCGCGGCTTCGGGGGCAGGCCCAGCCCCTGGTGGGCCACCCTCGGCCTGACCATCTTCCTGCTCCTCATCTTCGGCGCGCTGCTCTATGCGCTCATGGCGGTCATCCCGGCTGCGACGATCACGCTGACCCCCGTGTCCGAGCCGCTGCTCATCAACGTCCCGCTGCGGGCCGTCCAGGGCGCGCAGACGAGCATCACGGACGGGATCGTCCCGGCCCAGACGTTGAGCGTCCAGGTCGCCGGGGAGGCGCGCACGCAGACGACCGGCCGGCGCAACGAGCCCGCGACCAAATCGCGCGGCCGGGTCACGTTCATCAACCGCACCAGCCGGGATGTCATGATCCCATCCGGCACGATCGTCTCCACGGCCACCGGCAACAACGTGCAGTTCGGCACGACCGCGGACGTGGTCATCCCGCCGAACAGCCGGGCGCCCGTGCCGGTCGAGGCGCTGCTGGCGGGGCCGGCGGGCAATGTGGCCGCGGGAACGGTGACGCGCGTCGAGGGCCCGGCGTCGCTGTCGGTCATGGTCACCAACTCGGAGGGCTTCTTCGGCGGCTCGACCCAGCCGATGGCCGTCGTGCTCGAGGACGACAAGGTGCGGCTGGAGGAACAGCTCTTCGCGCAGCTCAAGGAGGAGGCGCTGGAGCGCCTCGACGAGCGGGTCGCCGGCGCGATGATCATCCCGCCGGAGTCCGTCACCTTCCTCAAGCTCGCGCCGACCTTCACGCCGTTCGTGGGCGAGGTCGCCGAGGAGCTCTATCTCAGCATGAGCGTGCAGGCCGTCGGCCTGGGCGTCGACCGCGATGCGGCGAGCGCCATCGGGCTGAACCGGCTGCAGGCGGCCATGCCGCCCGGCACGCGGCTCATCGCGGAGACGGTGAAGTATGCGCCGGGCGCGGCGGTCCTCGAGAGCGCCAACACGATTGCCTATTCCGTGAATGCGCAGGGGACGCTGCTGCGGAGCATCGACGCGGCCGAAGTCCGCGAGGCGGTCAAGGGCCTGTCGGTGGACGAGGCCACGCAGGTCCTGCTCGACCGTTTTATGCTGGCCGCCCGGCCGCGGATCAGCCTGGGGCCCGACTGGCTGCCGTACATCGTGCCCGTCAACCTGCCCGCGCTGCCCTGGCGCATCCGCGTGGTCATCGACTGGGACAGCGCGGCGCAACTGGCGCTGGCCGCCGGGCAGCCGGCGCAGCAGTAGGCGCGCGGATGGCGCTGCTGGCGTCGGCGTTCGATCTCCCTGCGGGGCGGCTCCTCGCCCTCGACCTGGGCCAGGCGCGCACCGGCGTGGCGGTCTGCGACGAGCTAGGCCTGCTGGCGACGCCGCTGACGGTGTTGCGCCGCCGCGCGACCCGCGCCGCGGACTTCGCGGAGATCGCGGCGCTGGTGCAGCGCGAGCGCGCGGTGGGGGTCTTGATGGGCCTGCCGGTCAATGCGCCGCGCGGCGACGCCGCGGATGCGGATGACGAGGGCGCCCAGGCCCGGTGGGCGCGGCGCTACGGCGGCCGATTGGCCAGGGCGCTGCCCGTGCCCGCGGCCTTCTGGGACGAGACCTTCTCGACCGTGGAGGCGGCTCGCCTCGCCGCGGAGCGCGGCGCGCGGGGGGCCGGCGGCCGCAAGGAGATCGACGCGCTGGCCGCCGCGGTGATCTTGAGCGACTTTCTGGAGGCGCGGCGGGCGCGCGGCCCGGCGTAGGCCCGGATAGGTTTCTGGTTCGGAGAACCGACTGTGTTTCAGCGATTGGTTTATCTTGCCCTGCGGCTGATGCTCTTCCTGGCGCCGGTGCTGGCGCTGGCCGTCCTGGGGTTCATCCTGACGAGCTTCGTCTCGGCGCAGCTCGAGGACGTGCCCGAGCCGCCGCGGGTCGCGCTGCTGCGGCCCGCCTCGGAGCAGCCGCTGGATCTGCGGCCGGAGACGCTGGAGCTGCGGGCCTTGGGCGTCTATCTGCGCCTCCAGGAGCAGGCGCTGGCGCAGCCCGCCAGCGCCGACGGCGCGCTGCAACCCTTTACCATCGCATCGGGCGAGACCGCGCTGACCGTCAGCTCGCGGCTCGAAGAGGCCGGCTTCATCAGCGACGCCAACTTGTTCCGCGTCTATATGCGCTACAATGGCATCGACCAGCGGCTCGCGGCGGGCGACTTCGAGATCAGCCGCAGCATGTCCATGAAGGAGATCGCGGACGTGCTGCAACGCGCGCGCTACGAGGAGATCGTCTTCACCGTGCCGGAGGGGCTGCGCGCCGAAGAGGTGGCCGACATGCTGGACGTGCGCAACATCATGGACGGCGCGGCGTTCCTTGCGCTCGTGCGCAGCGGCAGCCAGGCCGCGCAGGCCCTCGGCGACTACCCCTGGCTGCCCGCGGGCCTGACCAGCCTGGAAGGCTATCTGTTCCCCGACACCTATCGGCTGCCCGTGCCCGCGACGCCCAACGACCTCGTGCGGCGGATGCTCGACAACTTCGGGCAGCGCGTGACGGGCGAGGTGCTGGCCCCCGCGCAACAGGCGGGCCGCGGGCTGGAGCAGATCATCATCATGGCGTCCATCGTGGAGCGCGAAGCGCCCCTCGCGGACGAACGCCCGCTGGTCGCCAGCGTATACTGGAACCGGGTGAGCGGCGCGTGCTCGGATCAGACGGGCGGTGCATATCTGCAAGCGGATCCGACGGTGCAGTACGCCGCGGGCCGGCCCGGCGAGTGGTGGTGGAAGCCGCCGTCCGTCGAGGCGTACGCGACGGTGCAGTCGCCCTTCAACACCTATCTGCGCCCCGGCCTGCCGCCCACCGCCATCGCCAGCCCCGGCCTCTCGGCCATCGAGGCCGCGGCGCAGCCGGCCCAGACGCAGTACTGTTTCTTCGTGGCGACGGGGGATAAGGCGCATGTCTTTGCGACGACGCTGGCCGAGCACGAGGCGAACGTCGCCCAGTATCAGCGCTGACGGATGGCCGGGCAGGCTCGCCCTGCTCGCGGCCGTCCTGCTGCTGGGCGCTTGTGTCATGCCGGGCAGCGCGGCGCCGGTCCTGAAGATCGGACTGATCGCGCCCTTTGAAGGGCTGGGGCGGCCGCTTGGCTATGCGATTCTGCCCGCGGTGCAGGAGGCGATCGCGGCGGCCAACTCCGACATGGGGCCTGGCGGCTACCGCCTGCTGCTGGTTGCGTTGAACGATGACCTGGACCCGGAGGTCGCGGCCGCGCAGGCCGCAGCCCTGGCGCAGGACCCCGCGGTGATCGCGGTGATCGGCCCCTTCACGACGCCGACCGCCGCGCGGGTCGCGCCCGGCCTGGCCGACGCCGGGATTCCAACCCTCGTCGCCGCGCCGCTTGACCTTGCCCCGGACGGCGTCTTCCCCCTGTGCCCCGCCCCGGAAACGATCTTTCGCGAGGCTGATCGGGCCGCGCGCGGCATTTACAATGCTTCGTGTAGCGAAAAAGTTATAGATGAAGGCGCGATCGTGTGCGCTTCAGGCTCTGGCGTGGCGACCCTGCCCGAGGCGGATGTGGCAACGGAGCCGGGCCACCCGGCGTGGGCCTACTGGCCCGGCGGGGCCGCGGAGGCCGCGGACTGGCTCGCGACCGACGGCGGCGCGGCCTTTGTCGGCGCTCTGTTCGGCGGGCCCGACCTGCTCAAGCCCTGGTTTGTCGGCCGGGCAGGGGAGATGGCGGAGGCCACGCGGGCGCTTGCGTGTAGCCAAGGCGGGCCTGTAAGGGATGACGCGACGCTGCCGGAGGTCGCGCTGGCGCGCGCCGGCGCGGAGCGGATCATACGCGCGGCAGCGGCGAACGCGCAATCCGGCCATCCTCCAACGCGCGCGGGGGTTGCCGCCGCGCTGAGCGCTCAGCAGTTCGAGCCGGGCTTGGTCTGGTACGAGGTTTCCGGGGGCGCCTGGCGCAGGGTCGAGTAGCCTTACCGGATGATGCGGTGGATGAGCGGCGGCGGCTCGCACGGCGCGTCGCTGAACCGATAGGCCGCCGCGAGCCGCGCGAGCGCAAGGTCGCGCGCTTCGGCGTCCTGCGCATGCACCCAGAGCAGGGGCGCGCCCGCGACCGCGCGGCGGCCCACCTTGCCGTCCTCGGCGAGCACGACCCCGACCGCCGGATCGACCGGATCCTCCTTCCGCTCCCGGCCGCCGCCCAGCTCGACCACGGCGCGGCCGACCTCGCGCGCATCGAGCTCCGCAACGTAACCGTCCGCCGGCGCGAGGAGCGGCGCAACCAGCCGCGCGGCCGGCAGACGTGACGGCTCGTCCACGTAGGCCAGGTCGCCGCCCTGCGCGGCCACGAACTCGCGGAACTTCGCCCAGGCGCGGCCGTCGGAGAGCGCGGACGCGGCCTGCGCGCGGCCCGCGTCCGGCGAATCTGCCCGGCCTGCGATGAGCAGCATCTCTCCGGCCACCGCGATGCAGTGCTCGCGAAAGTCCGCGGGGCCTGCGCCGTGCAGCGTCTCGATCGCCTCCTGCACCTCCAGCGCGTTGCCCGCGGTCAGCCCCAGCGGCTGGCTCATGTCGGAGATGAGCGCGGCCGTCCGCCGGCCCGCGGTCTTGCCGATCTTGACCATCAGCTCGGCCAGCTCGACCGCCTGGGGGACGGTCTCCATGAATGCGCCCCGACCGACCTTGATGTCGAGCACGATGGCGTCCGCGCCCGCGGCCAGCTTCTTGGACATGATCGAGCTGGCGATCAGCGGCAGCGAATCGACCGTGCCCGTCACGTCGCGCAGCGCGTAGAGCTTGCCGTCGGCCGGCGCAAGCTCCTGGGTCTGCCCCGCGACGACCAGGCCGACCGTCGCGAGCTGGCGCTTGAACTGTTCGATCGTCAGGCGGACGTTGAAGCCCGGGATCGCCTCCAGCTTGTCGAGCGTGCCGCCGGAGAAGGAGAGGCCGCGGCCCGACATCTTGCCGACGGGCAGGCCGAGGCTGGCGACGACAGGCCCGATCACGAGGGTGGTCTTGTCGCCCACGCCGCCGGACGAGTGCTTGTCGACGATGAAGGGCACGACATCGTGCAGATCCAGCGTCTCCCCGGAGAGGGCCATCGCCTCGGTCAGCCGCGTGGTCTCCTCCGGCGTCATGCCGCGGAAGAAGACGGCCATGCACCAGGCCGCGGCCTGGTAATCTGCGGTCTGGCCGCTGACATAGCTGCGCACAAAGAACTCGATCTCGGCGCGCGTCAGCTCGCCGCCGTTGCGCTTCTTGAGGATGATATCGATGATGTTCACATGGCCCTCGACCGGATGCGGATAAACGTCTATCCGAAAACCCGCTGGGGCCGGTCTCTGACCGTGCCCCTGGAGACCGGCCAGAGCAATTTTCGGATAGGTTCTAAACTCGATGGCGGCAGTATAGCACAATCTCACCCGGTCGCGCCATCGGCCGGGCAAAGCGCTTGACACGCGCGCTGTGCTTACATACAATTGTTCTACGAATGTTGTACGGAGATCGGATGAGGGGTTGCATGATGGGTGACATACAGGTGACTATCGTCGGCGCGGGGCTGGCAGGCTCCGAGGCGGCCTGGCAGGCGGCGGAGCAGGGCGCGCAGGTCGTGCTGTACGAGATGCGCCCGGCGCGCATGACCGCGGCGCACCAGACCGGCGGCATGGCCGAGCTGGTCTGCTCGAACAGCCTCGGGTCGAACCTGCCGGATCGCGCGCTCGGCATGCTCAAGAACGAGATGCGGCTGCTCGGCTCGCTGATCATCCGGTGCGCGGATGCGGCGGCGGTGCCCGCGGGCGGCGCGCTGGCCGTCGATCGGGAGGGGTTCAGCCGCGCGGTGACCGCGGCCATCGAGGGGCACCCGCGCATCACGGTGCGCCGCACGGAGGTCACGGATCTGGCGGGCCTGCTGTCCGCGGGGCAGGGGCCGGCCGCGACGATCATCGCCACCGGCCCGCTGACCTCGCCGACGCTGGCGCAGGGCATCCGCGAGCTGGCGGGGGAGAACTACCTCTACTTCTTCGACGCGATGGCGCCCATCGTGAGCGCGGACACGGTGGATATGGCCGTCGCGTTTCGTCAGAGCCGCTACGATAAAAGCCTGTCCGCGAGACGCCCTGGCTCGGTCGGAGACCGGCCAGAGCAGGCTGGTCAGGCCGGCTCCGAGCCCGCGGCCCCGTCCGACGAGCAGCCGGCGGGCGACTACATCAACTGCCCGTTGAGCCGCGACGAGTACTTCGCGTTCGTCGAGGCGGTCAACGCGGCGGAGAAGATCAGCCTGCGCGAGTTCGAGCAGGACGAGGCCGCGCGGCGTTACTTCGAGGGCTGTCTGCCCATCGAGGTGCTGGCGGAGCGCGCGCCGATGGCGCTGGCGTTCGGCCCCATGCGGCCCGTCGGGCTGCGCGACCCGCGCACGGGTCAGCGGCCCTTTGCGGTCGTGCAACTGCGCCAGGACGACGCGGCGGGGACGCTCTACAACCTCGTCGGCTTCCAGACGAACATCAAGTGGGGCGACCAGGAGCGGGTGCTGCGGATGATCCCGGGGCTGGCGGACGCGGAGTTCGTGCGCTTCGGGCAGATGCACCGCAACACGTTCATCAACAGCCCGCGGCTGCTGCGGCCGACGCTCCAGTGGCATGACCGCGAGCGGCTGTTCTTCGCCGGGCAGATCACGGGCACCGAGGGCTATGTCGGCTCGGCCGCGGGCGGGCTGGTGGCCGGGCTGAACGCGGCCCGCGTCCTCAGGGGCGAGCCGGCCCTGACGCTGCCGCGGGAGACCATGCTCGGCGCGCTCCTGCATTACATCTCGCACGCGGAATCGGCCAGCTTCCAGCCGATGAAGGCTAACTTCGGGCTGCTGCCGGAGCTGGAGCCGCCGGTGCGCGACAAGCGGCTGCGCTATGCGGCCTATGCCGCGCGCGGCCAGGCCGCGCTGCTGGCAGCCGTTTCGGACGCAAAATATGCCCAGACAGAGAAATGAGATACAAAGATTCGATATTTTTGCCACAAAAAGCTATTGCATTCGCACAACATGTGTGCTATAATCCGCGTAGCACTCGTCCTGAGGATCGTCGGTTTGTCCAGCCTCTAATTGCGTTGCCCGGTCAATGAGGATCGCCGGGCTGAATGAAGGGGGATATATGAGGTACTGGAAGAGCAGGCAGCGACTGATCAGCATTGCTCTTGCCCTTGCGCTCCTTGCCACCCTGACCCTGGGAAGCGCCAGCGGTCTGGCAACGGCCGAGCAAGACGTGCTCGTGAACGGCAACTTCGAAGGCGGATTCACTCAACAGCCCGGCTGTGGTCAGGTCGGCACGGGCTGGGGCTGCTTTACGAACGGCGGTACCGTGACCTATGGCTTCTACGATGATCAATGGAAGCCGGTCGTAGCGGATGGCGCGCACAGCCAGCTCATCGAGCTGAACACGATGCAGTTCGCTGCATCCGAAGCGGATCGCTTTGCAGGCATTTATCAGACGGTCAACGTCGTCCCTGGCGCAACCTACACCCTGAAGCTCCAGGGCCTCATGCGCGAGCGCAATCCCCAGGCTGGTGAGGACGCCTTCCGCTACCGCGTGCAGTGGGGCTTCACGGCCGACGGCAGCCAGGACTGGACTACCGTCGCCAACTGGCAGGAGCTCCCCTGGGACAAGATCGACAACCGCACCTCTCCGACGGGCATGCAGAGCTTCTCGACCACGCTGGTTGCGCCGAGCGGCAAGATCACCCTGTTTATTCGCGTGTGGAAGAAGTGGGGCACGGCCTACAAGGAGTTGGATGTCAACCTGGACGCGATCAGCCTGGTCGGCAAGCCGACCAAGGGGGTTGTGGCCATACCGCCCGCTAAGCCGCCGGTCGTCGTAATCCCCGGCGACAAGACGCCGCCGGTGGTCGTCGTCCCGCCGGCCGAGAAGCCGGTCGCGGCCGCGCCCGCAGCCTGCGGCGGCGCAAACCTGCTCGTGAACGGCGACTTCGAGGGCGGCTTCGTCAACGGCGTCGGCAAGGGTTGGACCGCATTCAACAACGGCGGCGCCGCGGCGTATGGCTTCTATGACGAGATGTGGACGCCGGTCATCAAGGACGGCAAGCACGGCCAGTTGATCGAGATCAACACCTGGGGCCTGGCCGCGTCCGACCCGGATCGCACGGCGGGCATCTACCAGACGGTCGGCGGGCTGAAGGCCGGCGCGACGTATGAACTGTCGCTGTGGGGCATGCTCCGCGAGGAGGCGGCCCATTCCGGCGAGGATGCGTTCCGCTACCGGGTGCTGTGGGGCTATGCCGCGGCGGACGCCGATCCCTCGGCCAACGACATCACCAACTGGGTCGAGGTTTCCTGGGATACCATCTACACCCGGACTGCGCCGGGCGCGATGGCCGGCTACACCGCCAAGTTCCAGGCGCCCTCCGACAAGGTGGTCATTGCGGTGCGGGCGCTGAAGAAGTGGGGCACCGCCCAGCGCGAGCTGGATGTCAACCTGGACGCCATCTCGCTGACGCCTTGCACAGGCGGCGCGGTCGTCCCGGGCGACGCCTGCATCCACGTCGTGGCGCCCGGCCAGTATCTCAGCCTGATCGCCAAGAAGTATCATACGACGGTCGCGGAGCTGGTGAAGCTCAACGGCCTGAAGAACCCGAACGTCCTGTTCGTGGGCCAGAAGCTCAAGGTGCCCTGCGGTCAGCCGGCGGTGCCTCCGCCGCCCCCTCCGCCGCCTCCGCCTTCGGGCGATGCGTGCAACTGGGTGGTCGTCCAGCCCGGCGACACGGTCGGCAAGCTGGCTGCGAAGTACAACAGCACCATCAAGCTGATCGTCGAGAAGAACGGGCTGAAGAACGCCAACCTGATCTACGTGGGGCAGAAGCTCTGCATCATCGACCCGTGAGGACGGCCTAGCCCGACCTTGCGCTGACGCGACGCCGCCAGGATCTACGAGATCCTGGCGGCGTCGATGTTTTGCGCCCCGCGTATCAGCCCGTAACTTCCCCGATCATCGACCACGGCCCCGTCCAGGTGATGCGCACCTGGGCCAGCCGGCCGCGCCAGTCGTCCGGATGGTCGAAGAAGACCAGCTTGTTGGTGCGCGTCCGGCCGCGCCAGCGCCCCCGCTGGCGATCCTCCACCAGGATTTCGACCGTCCGGCCCAGCGTCCGCGCATTGATATCGCCGACAATCTGGGCTTGCAGCGCGTCGAGGGCGTCCCAACGCCGCTTCTTCTCCTCCGGCGGCACGTCGTCGGCCATGCGGCGCTCGCTGACCGTGCCCGGCCGCGGGGAGTACATCGCCAGGTGCGCCTTGTCGATCTTGAGCTCCGCCAGCAGATCGTAGGTGCGCTGGAACTGCTCGACGCTCTCGCCGGGGAAGCCGACGATGATGTCCGTATGGACGGCGGTCCCGGGGATGACCGTGCGGATGTGCTGCACGAGCGCGCGATACTCGTCGCGCGTGTAGCCGCGCTTCATGTTCGCCAGCACCTCGTCGTCGCCGGCCTGGACGGGCACCTCGATCTGCTCGCAGACCTTCGGCAGGTCGGCGACGGCCTGCAGGATGCGGTCGCTCATGTAGTTGGGGTGGCTCGTCAGGAAGCGGATGCGCCACAGCCCGGCGATCTCGTGGACCGCGTGGAGCAGATCCGCCAGGTCGGGCCGCTGGCCGGGGAAGTCCTTGCCGTAACGATCGACGATCTGGCCGAGCAGCGTCACCTCGCGCACGCCCTGATCGACCAGCCCGCGCACCTCGGCCACGATCTCGTCCACGGGCCGGCTCCGCTCGACGCCGCGGCGATAGGGGATGATGCAGAAGGTGCAGGCGTGCGAGCAGCCGTAGACGATGGGCACGTTTGCGACGACCGGCGCCTGGCCCTGCAACGACAGGTGGCGGACGCTTTGGAGCGGATGCTGGA
>MWBF01000065.1 GCA_002068935.1 Chloroflexi bacterium ADurb.Bin325 | reverse complement strand
CCCCGCCTGCCGGCAAGGAGGCGGGGTTCTGCGATCCTGTTCAGAGCGGCAGCTTCACCGGCTGGCCCGTCTCGACCGAACGATATGCGGCCAGGGCCAGCTCCATCGCGGCCAGCCCGTCCTCGCCGGTGATGGCCGGAGGCTCGCCGCGGCCGACACGGCGCACAAAGTCCTCGATCAGCAGGTAGTCCATGTCGCTGCCCCAGCCGATCCACGCGGCCCCCCGCTCCTCGGTGGAGAGCATGAGCGCCTGGCTGAGCGAGTCGATGCTGACGTAGCCCTCCTCGCCCAGGATGTTCATGCTGACATCGCCCCAGCCGCGGTAGTGCGGCAGCCGCGACCAGGAGGCGTCGAGCGTGCAAAGCGTGCCGTCGGTCATGCTGAACGAGAGCAGGCCGGCGTCGTCGATGTCCAGGTCGTGGAACAGCGTGCCCGCCTCCGCATACACCTCCGCAAACTCCGCGCCGGTGAACCAGCGGATGAGATCCGCGATGTGCACCGTATGATCCATCACCGCGCCGCCGCCGGCCTGCGCCCGATCCACGAACCAGCCGCCGGGCATCCACCCCCGGTTCGCGCCCGCGATGGCGAGGATCTTGCCGAGCCGGCCTGCGTCCACCTGCTCCTTGGCCCGCGAGACCGCGGGCAGATAGCGACAGGGGAAGGCCGTGCCCAGGAAGACGCCTGCCCGCGCGCACGCATCGATCATCGCGCGGCCGTCCGCGACGGTCGTCGCCAGGGGCTTCTCGCACAGCACGTGCTTGCCCGCGGCCGCGGCGTCGAGGGTCATCGCGGCATGCTCGACGTTGGCCGTCGTGACGATGACCGCGTCGATGTCGGCCCGGCCGAGCAGATCGCGATGATCCGCGTGCCAGGGCACGCCCAGCCGCCCGGCCCAGGTCTGGCCGCGCTCGGCGTCGGGGTCCGCGATGGCGATCAGCTCGGCGTCCGGGTTCGCCTGGATGCAGCGCGCATAGCTCGTCGCGTGCATGTGCGCAAAGCTGATGATGCCGAACCGCAGGGGTCGAGAGTGTTGCAGCGTCATAGCGCGCCTCCTACAGCGACGGGCCGGCCGGTCCGCACCGACTCCAGCGCGGCCAGCGACATCTCGAGCGCCCGTATCGCGTCCTCCACGCCCACCAGCGGCTGGCGATCCGTCTCGATGCAGTCGAGGAAGTGGGCGATCTCGGCCTGGAAGGGGCTGACGGCCAGCGGGCTCTCCGCGGCCGCGGCCGGCGCGCCCTCGACGCTCCAGCTCCCGCGGATGGGCAGGTTGCCCTGGTTGTCGAAGCTCATCAGGCCGTGCGTGCCCGCAACCTCCACCTTCGTCACCGAGGCCCCGCGCGGGGGCATGGCCCACGAGACCTCGACGTGCGCCAGCGCGCCGCTGGCAAAGCGCAGCAGGATCAGGCTGTGGTCGCGGTTGGCGCCCTGGGCCAGATGGCTGTAGGCCAGCCCGCGCGCAAACACGCGCGTCGCCTCGCCGCAGACCCAGCGCAGCCAGTCAAACTCGTGGCAGGCCAGATCCAGGAGGACGCCGCCCGACTGATCCAGGTCGCCCATCCAGTTATGATAGCTCCATGGCGGGAACGCGCCCCCGCGCACCGTGTGGACGACGCGCGGCGCGCCCACCTCGCCCGCGGCGATCAGCTCGTGCGCGCGGGCGTATTCGGGGAAGAAGCGCACGACGTGGCCGACGGTGAACTTGCCCGCCGCACGCTCCACCGCGGCGCGCACCTCCCGCGCCTCGTCCAGCGTGCGCGCCAGGGGCTTCTCGCACATGACGTGCTTGCCCGCATCGAGCGCGCGGATGGTGTGGCTCGCGTGCAGCGGCGTCGGCAGACAGATGTCGATCACATCGACATCCGTCGCGGCCAGCAGGTCGTCCAGCGTCGCGAACTGGCGGCAGCCGTACTGCTCGCCCACCTCCGCGGCCTTCTCCGGGCGGATATCGGCCACCGCGACGAGCTGCGCGTTGCGCAGATTGCCGTAGGCGCGGGCGTGCACCTGGCCGATCAGGCCCGCGCCGATCAAACCGACTCGTAACATGTCGCCTCCCTGGCCGGCGATCCTGGCTGCCCGCAAGCGCCCCGCGGGCAGCCGGGACCGCCGCCCTTACGCGCGCTCCGCCCGCGCCCGATACTCGGCCATGTCGATGACCGTGCCGTTCTGCCGCGATTCCTCGGCGGCAAAGGCCATGAGATGGCTTTCGAGCGACTCGCGGCCGCCGGTCAGCGGCCGATCCTCCCCGCGCACCGCGCGGATGAAGCCGCGCATCAGCCCGAAGTCGCCGCCGCCGTGGCCGCTCGGCCCGGACGCGAGATCGACCACCTCGCAGCGCTGTTCGAGATGATCGTGGATCTCGATGACGCCGCCCGTGTGGTCGAACTTGCCGCGCAGCGTCGCGCGCGTGCCGTCGTAGCGCATGGTGCGCTGCTCCTCGTAGGAGTGCCCGTGCATGAACAGCGTCATGGTCGCGCCGTTGGGGAACTCCATGTTGACGGTCTGCGTGTCCACCACGTCGTTGTCGCAGCGCCACACGCAGCGGCCCCAGGGGCCGGTCTCCAGCGCGCGCCAGCGGCCCTCCGGGCTGAAGTCATCGGTGATCGCGGAGATGGGCCATTCGGTCAGCTCGGGCCGCAGATACAGCCGCCGCGCATCGTACTTGCACTCGACCGGGCAGCCGTCCGTGCAGCGCATGGTTGCGCCGGCCGGCAGGTTCTCCGGCCGGAAGTAGATCAGCGAGCCGAACGACTGGAGCTTGCTGACGGGCATGCCCATATTCCAGTACAGGATGTCCAGGTCATGGCAGCACTTGGCGAGGATCATCGGGCTGGACAGCTCGGCGTTGCGCCAGTGGCCGCGCACGAAGCTGTGCGCCATGTGCCAGAACGCGACGTTCTCGCGGTGCTCGACCGTGATGATGTCGCCGATGCGTCCGCTGGCAAGGATGTCGTGGAGGGTGGCGAACATGTTGGTGTAGCGCAGCACGTGGCAGACCTGCAACAGCCGGTTCGCCCGCTCCGCGGCCTGCACCAGGCTGACGACGTGCTCCAGCCGCTCGGCCATGGGCTTTTCGAGCAGGATGTGATAGCCCGCTTCGATCGCGGCCATCGTCGAGGGGTAGTGCATCCGATCCTGCGTGCAGTTGAGCAGGACGTCGGCCATCTGGCCCCTGGCCAGCAGATCCTCCCAGGTCGTGAACTGGTTTTCCGGCGCGATGTTGTGCGTCTTCGCAAAACGCTCCCGGCGCACCGGATCCGGCTCGGCCACCGCGACGAAGCGCAGCTCGTCGGGATGCTCCAGCGCATACGGGGCGTACGAGTAGAACCCGCGGCCCCCCGCGCCCAACAGTACAGCGGTTACCGGTTGTTTCATGATGTCCTCTGATGAGTAATGAGTAACGAGTAATGGCGGAACAGGGATCGCGTTGCTTATTCGCGGATGGCCCCCGGCCCAACGTTGCCCACGAATCCCGCGCCCGGCCCCGCGCGACAGACGAAGACGCCCGGCGTCCGGCCCGTGGCGGCCCGGTAGCATTCTACCACATGGCGCTCGAACGCCGGCGCGGCCTCCGCCGCGACCAGCGCGACCATGCACCCGCCCCAGCCCGCGCCGGTCAGCCGCGCGCCCGCGACGCCGTCCACCTCGCGCGCGGCGTCGACCAGCGTCTCGATCTCCGGGCAACTGATCTCATAGTCATCGCGCGCGCTGGCATGGGCCGCGTTCAGCAGGCCGCCGAGCGTGGCGACATCCCCCGCGATCATCGCGGCCATCGCCGCGAGCACGCGGCGGTTCTCGGTCCAGACGTGGCGGCAGCGCGGCCGCACGCGCAACACCGCGTCGTCGCTCACGCCGGGCAGGTCGTCCAGCGCCACCCCCTGCGCGCGCAGCGCGGCCAGCGTGGTCTCCTCCGGCAGATCCGCCGCGAGGTCGTCCCACGCCTGCTCCTGCACATCGCGCAGGTGCGTGATGCCGGGGAAGCGCGCCTGCAACAGGCCCACGCCCGCGCGACACTCCGCGACGCGCTGGTTATAGCCGCCGCCCACGTTGCGGTGATGCACCCCGCTGTCCACGACCAGCAGCCGGTAGCCCTCCGGCAGCGGCACGTGCTCGGTGCGGTATTCGCCGTCGGCCATGGGCCGGCAGTCGAGGAACATAGCGTGGCCACTGCGCCCCAGGACCGAGGCGAAGTGATCCATGATGCCCGCGAAATGGGCGTCGTACGATGCGCCGCCCAGGCCGTTCAGGTGCGCCACCGTGACCGCCGCGGCGACCGTCAGCGCGGAGGAGGAGCTGAGCCCCGACCCGCGCGGGACGCCGTAGGGCGGCGCGCTGACGACCAGCCCGTCAAAGCCGTGCAGCGGCCGATCGATCGTGCGCGCCAGGGCCTGCGCCGCGCCGCGCACGTAGTTGCTCCACGCGCCGACCGCATCGGGCGGGATATCCGGCGAGATGTCGAAGGCGGTCGCCGCATAGCCCTCCTCGACATTCGCCAGCCGGACGGTCGCATCCGGTCGCGGCCGCGCCAGGATGACCGCGTCCTTGTCCAGCGCGGCCGGCAGCACGAAGCCGTGGTTGTAGTCGGTGTGCTCGCCGATCAGGTTGACGCGGCCCGGCGCGCGATAGATGGCGACATCGCCCGCGCCGTAGAGCCGGGCAAACGCGGCCAGCGCCGCCGCGTAGCGCGGGGCCTGCTGGGCCGCACCGTCACCGTAGATCGGTTCGAAAAGGGTGGATAATGACATGGACGGAGGCCTCACCCCTTGCCCCTTTCTGAGCCGACAGGGATCGACTCAGAAGGGGGCGTGAAGCGCTCCCCCTCGCAGCCCGTCGGTTCGGCTTCGGGGGGAGGCAAGCCGAAACTCCCCTCCCGAAGCCGTCGGTTTAGAGCCTATCCGAAAACCCGCTGGGGCCGGTCTCTGACCGTGCCCCTGGCTCGGTCGGAGACCGGCCAGAGCAATTTCCGGATAGATTCTTAGCCTTCGAGAGGGAGCAGGTCAAAACTTTCTCCCGAAGCCGTCAGTTCGGCTTCGGGAGAGGGGGCCGGGGGACGCTCGCGCGCCCTCTCAGCAGCAGGAAACACACCCCTGCCAGCAGCCCGGCCGCGCCGAACACCGCGAACATGAACGGGAAGCCGCCCGTCTGCGCCAGCGTCCCGCCCAGCAGCAGCCCGGCCAGCTGGCCCGCGCCCGTCACCGTGTTGAACAGCCCGCTGTGACGCCCGCGTGTCGAGGCGTCGGCGGATTCGACCGCAAAGGTCATCGCGTTGCCGGTATATGCGGCGAAGACGACCCCGCGCACGACCTGCACGCCGACCAGCGCGGGCAGCAGCCGGCTCAGCAGGATATAGCCCAGCATGACGACCGCGGCGCCGATGCCACCCGCGGCCAGCAGCACGCTGCGCCCCATCACGTCCGACAGCTGGCCGGTCAGCCGCAGGGCCGGGGCCTCGACCAGGCCGGCCAGGCCCCAGAGGGTGCTGATCGTGGTGTTGCTGTGGCCCAGCGTGGCCATGTAGTTCGGCCACATCGAGGCGGGCGCGGACCGCGCGCCGGGCTCGGCCGTTGCGGCCGCGCGCTCGATAGGGGGCACGCGCGTCTCGCGCAGCAGCAGGGCCACGCCTGCGGCCAGCGCATAGAGGACCGCGCACGCGATGAACACGGTGCGCAGCGACAGCGCGTCGGCCAGCCGCCCGCCCACGAATGCGCCGCCGGCAAAGGCCAGCGAGCCGATGCCGCGGTAGGTGCCCATGCGCTGCCCGCGGCGGTCGCGCTGGGCCAGCAGATCCCCGACAAAGGCCAGGCTGGCCGTGCTGTAGGCCGCGGCGAACGCGGCCTCGATGAGCCGGACGACCCACGCCGCGGTCGCCGAGGTCGCCTGGCTGAGCAGCAGATAGGTCACGATCAGCCCGCCCAGCCCCGCGACGATCAGGGGCTTGCGCCTGCCGAGCGCATCGGAGGCGCGGCCCCACCCGTAGCTGCTGAACAGGCTGACCGCGGCGACGGTCGCCAGGATCACGGCAATCTGTGCGTAGCTTGCGCCGAGCGCCTCCAGGTACAACGTCATCAGCGGGGAGCTGATGCCGATCGCCGCGAAGACGAGTGCGATGATCAGGGTCAGCAGAAGGAGGCTGTCCAAGGGCGGCCGATCCTAGAGCACTTCTTGCGCAAAGGCAAGCCGCGCGAGGCTGTCCTCCAGCCCGCCCGGCCGGCTGCGCGCCAGCCACAACGCCCGCTGCTCCGCGACGAGCGCCCTGGCCTCCGCGGCCAGCTCGCGCTTCAGCGCATCGGCGTCGCCGCCGCCGTCGAAGACCAGTTGGCCGCGGCGCGTCGCGTGGCGCAGCAGCGCGGCCGCGTGCTGCATCTCGCGGTGCAGCAGATCCGCATCGGGCCGTTCGATCCGTGCGCCGTCCAGCGGCGCCATGGCCGCGTCGATCGCGGCGCTGGCCTGATCCAGCGTGATGGCCGGCAGGTCGGCCAGGCGCGCGCTCCCCTTGAGCTCGTCCGGCGTCATCTGCAAGATCCAGAAGAGCACAGAGGAGTTGTGCGGGGTCGCGCCCGCGGCCTTGTAGACGTTCCCCAGGTCATACGCCACGCGGCCCGCGTTGCCCGTCCGGTCGCGGAACGCGTACACGCTGGTCGCCCGGCCGATGTCGATGTCGCGATTGGCCTCGTAGGCCCAGGAGACCGCCGCACCATAGGCAAAGCCCAGATAGCTGGCCCACGGCTGCTGCCAGTGGCCTCGGTCGCCCCAGTCCGTGTTGAGGAAGCCGACCGCGCCGTGCTTGAGGCCGTTCTCCGCCGCGTTGCGCAGGTTGCCGATGGTGTTGTCCGTCCGGCCCACGAGGGTGTTCCAGGAAGACGTGCCGGGACAGACATAGAAGGGCACGCCCGATGCGGCAAAAGTGGCGCCGTTGGCGTCGAAGGGGTGCTCCGCTTCATAGCCCCATTCCAGCGCGACCGTATCGCGCGGCAGTTCGGGCACCAGCTCCGGATATTTGACGATGATATCGCCCCAGAACTGCATCGTGTGGCCGCGCGCCTTGACCTCGCGATAGATCTGCATCAGGAAATCGAGATAGACGCGGCCCTTGCCCCGGCTGGCGCATGCGTCCTTGCTGCGCCCCTGCCCCAGGTCGATGGTCTCGTCGCAGCCGACGTTGAACTGCCGGCTGCTGAAGTGCGGCAGCAGCTCGTCGTACATGCTGCGCAGCAGGTCGAGGCTGCCGGGGTCGACCGGGGTGATGCTGAAGGGGCCTTTCATCCTCAGCGTGCCCCAGCCGGTATCGAACCAGTCGTGGGTCTCGGCCAACGCCTGGTAGCGTTCGAACTTGAGCCACCGGTGCATGTGGCCGAACGAGTTCTGGTTCGGCGTCAGCTCCACGAAGCGCTCGCGGCAGTAGGCGTCGAGCGCCAGGATTTCCTCACCGGTGAAAGGCGACGCCTCCGCCCACACCTCGGGATGGTTGCGGTAGGCGAAAGTATGCTCCATGTAGAGCTGGAACTGGTTGACCTTCCAGCTTACCAGCATGTCCACCAGCGCGAAGAGCTCCTGCATCTGCGGCACGCGGTCGCGTGCGACGTCGAGCATCACCCCGCGCACGGCGAAGTCGGGCCAATCGCTGATCCGGCAGAGCGGCAGATCACGGCCGACCTGGTCGATCAACTGGATGAGGGTCAGGCTGCCGTAGAATGCGCCGGCCGGCTCGCTCGCCACGATATACACGCCCGCGGGCGTCACGGTCAGCTCGTAGCCCTGCGGATGCCGCGTCCCCTGCGGCACGACGTTCAGCGTGATGCCTGCCTGCGCGCCGGGGACGGCGTTCCCCGCGACGATCTCCCAGGACAGATCGAGGCCGCGCAGCGCATCCTGCAGCCGCCGGGCCGCGTGCAGCAGCGCCTGGGCCTCGCCGCCCTCCAGGACGATGAGCCGTTTTTCCGGCAGCGACCACGTTCCGCCGGCCAGCGTCATCTCGCGCGGCCGGGGCAAAAGAAGCGGCAGATCGGACATGATATGCATAACTCCTGATATAAGTTCGTAGCAGGCACTGGCGTGCCTGCTACGAGCGGTCGGGTTCGTAGTAGGGGCTTCAGCCCCTCGGATCGGCGCTGAAGCGCCCACTACAAGCCGTCAGGTTCGTAGTAGGGGCTTCAGCCCCTCACGTCGGCGCTGAAGCGCCCACTACAAGCCGTCAGGTTCGTAGTAGGGGCTTCAGCCCCTCGGATCGGCGCTGAAGCGCCCACTACAAGCCGTCGGGTTCGTAGTAGGGGCTTCAGCCCCTCAAGTCGGCGCTGAAGCGCCCACTACAAACAGGATCTTTACTTCGGATGAATCGTCCCGTCGAGGATCATCATCACGATCGGGTTGTCGCCGTAGAGCGCGTTCTTCCAGATCTTGTTGCTGTCATCCGGGATGCCGGTCACGCGGACCTCGGAGAACGGGCTGTTGCCGTAGCGCTCCCACAGCGGGATGACCGGCAGCAGCTCGTTGAAGGCCTTCGCGACGACCGCGACGTCGGCCTTCTGCGCCTCGACATCCAGGCCCTCGGCCGACTTCACGATGGCCGCCTCGAGATCGACTTCCGCGCCATCGACGACCTGCGTCATCGGGAAGTTGATGCCCTTGCCCTCGGTCGCCGCGATGTAGTTGCGGGAGAAGAGCACGGTTTGCAGCCCGAAGTACGGGTGCGGGTTGGCCGCGCCCCAGCCCTGGATCGCAATCTGGAAGTTGCCCTGGTTCACTTCCGCGGTGATCTGCTGGAAGTTGACGCCGCGCGCGGTCGTCTTGATGCCGAAGTTATTGAGCTGCTCGGTCAGGTTCTCCGCGGCCGCGGACCAGTCCGCGAACTCGGCGGGGAAGATCAGCTCGAAGTCGAGCGTCTTGCCCGTGTCATCCTGCCAGAGGCCGTCGCCGCCCTTCTTGAACCCGATGCTCTCCAGCAGCCCCTCGGCCTTCGCCGCATCGTACTCGTAGACCGTCAGCTCCGCGGTCTGCGCATCGTCCAGCCAGAGCGGCAGCAGCAGGTCGCTGAAGCCGGTGATGTACTTCATCGCCTTGCCCGACTCGCCCAGGGAGACGAAACCGTTCTGCCCGCGGTCGATGGCGAACGCCACGGCCTGGCGGAACTCCACCTTGTCGAACGGCGCAACGTCATGGTTGAAGAAGAGCGCGGGGCCGGAATAGGTCGGCGCACGCGTGATGCGCAGGCCCATGTCCTTGTACTGCTGCTCGGTCGCCATCGGGAAGCCGTGGGTCGCATAGTCCACGTCGCCGGCCAGCACCAGCGGGGTCACCGTCGGCGTCTCGCCGTTGTAGATCACGATCTTGTCGAACTTGATGACCCCCGCCAGATAGGAGTCGGGGTTCTTGAGCAGCGAGAGCTGGGCCTCGGTGATGTTCGGCACGTCCAGGCTGAACGGCCCGTCGACGATCAGCGTGTCGGGCCGGAAGTCGGTGGCCTTCTGCACCAGCGCCGACCACTCGTCGCCCTCGGTCTTGCCCGCATCGACCAACGCCTGCACCTCGTCCGCGATCGCGCCGTAGGTGCTCGTGGCGCGCACGTGCTCGTTCAGCACATAGCGCTCCACGACGGTCGAGGGCGTGCTCATGTGGAACTCGACCGTGTAGTCATCCGCCGCGGTGACGCTGTCCACATACTTGTAGATCGTATGCTTGAACAGGCGCAGCACGTTGAAGGTCGTCACGTAGTCCTTCGCCGTCACATCCGTGCCGTCGGACCACTTGATGCCCTGAGCGACCTTGACGACGAACTTGTCGGGCAGCTGGAACTCCCAGCTTGCCGCGGCCAGCGGCATCCACGTGCCGTCGGCCCAGTAGTAGCGGGCGCCGACCAGTTCCAGCATGTCCCAGTAGGGCCCGAGGCCATTCGGGATGCCCGCGGAGACAAAGCTGTTCAGGTGGCCCGTGGGCGGCACCTGGTACGGGTACGCGCCGTGGAACTCGCCGCCGGCCGCGGCCGCCGGTGCTTCAGCCGCGGGAGCCTCGGCCGCCGGGGCCTCGGCAGCAGGAGCCTCGGCCGCAGGGGCCTCGGCCGCCGGCTTCTCGGCCGCCGGCGCGGATGCCGGCGTAGGCGCCGGGGCTGCACAGCCTGCTACTAACATCGCCAGGATGGCGAAGAGCGCAAGCACGCGATAGACATTAGACATCAGATCCTCCTTGAAACGTGTAAGTCATCGATACGTCGCGTGTGCCGACGCACCCCTTGCGCCGGCAGGCTCGATCCTCGTCGGATGTACGCATCACCCCCTTTCATCATCATCTTGGCCTTTCGACCCGTCGGGCAACGGGCCTTCCAGCGGCCCTCTGGGCTGTTGCCAGCGCGGCGTCCCGATGCGTGCAAAGAACATCACGAGGCCCAACAGGAATACGCCCAGGCCGATGGTCAGGACCAACACCACGAACTCGGCGCTGCCGCGCGAGACCATCAGCAGGAGCAAGCCGGCTGTGACGATCAAGAATATGCCGATCCGCGTCGCGGCCTGGCCGATTTCAGGCGACATAGACCCCCCGCATCAGGTTGAAGGTTCGAAGGTTGCAAGTTACAGGTTTTACATTGACCTGCAACCTGCAACTTGATAACCTGTAACCGCTCGTCCATTGACCTGCAACCTGCAACTTGGCAACCTGTAACCGCTCATCTGTAACCTTCAACCTGGAACCTTCGAACCTTCAGCTCGCGCGTGTTCCGCCGCGACGACATGACACGCCACCTCGGTCGCATGGCCGATGTCGGTCAGCTTCGGCACCTCCACGTCGCACAGGCCCGGCACGAACAGCGGGCAGCGCGGGTGGAACGAGCAGCCGGGCGGCACGTTCTTCAGGCTCGGCACATCCATGCTGCGCAGCGCAACGCGCTCCTTGTTGCGCGTGGCCCGCGGGTCGGCCTCCGGGATCGCGGAAAGCAGCGCCTTCGTGTACGGGTGCTGCGGCTCGCCGATCAGCCGGGGGGTGGGCCCGATCTCGACCACGCGGCCCAGATACATCACCGCGATCCGGCCGTCCCAGGCGAAGAAGCGGGCCACGGCCAGGTCGTGGGTGATGAACAGATAGGTCATCCCCATCTCCTTGCGGAAGCGGCCCAGCATCTTCAGCAGGCTGACGCGGATCGACACATCCAGCATGGAGACCGCCTCGTCGGCCATGATGAAGCTCGGATGCACCGTCAGCGCGCGCGCAACCGACACGCGCTGGCGCTGGCCGCCGCTGAGCTGGTGGGGATATTTATCGAGAAAGTCGTTCGGCGGGGTCAGATCCACTGTGCGCAGGAGCTCGGCGGCGCGGTTGCGCGCATCCAGCCGGTTGCGCGCGATGCTGTGGCGCATCAGCGGCGCGGCCAGGATGTCGCCGATGGTCTGCGTCGGGTTGAGCGACGAATACGGGTCCTGGTGGATGATCTGGACGGCCTGGCGGTATTTGCGAAACTCGGCGGGCGTCATCTGCCAGATATCCTTGCCGCGGTAGCGCACCTCGCCGCCCGTGGGCCGCAGCAGCCCGACCGCCATCTTGCCGGTCGTCGTCTTGCCGCAGCCGCTCTCGCCCACCACGCAGACCACCTCTCCTTCGTTGACCCTCAGATTGACCCCGTCCACCGCGCGCACGGTCGACCGCCCGATCTTGAAGGAGCGTTCCAGATTGAACAGTTCCATCATTGCAGCCATATGCCCTCCTCCTGCCCCACCCGCGAATCGCGGATGGGGACGGCCTCGTCAAGCCTGCGCGCGGGCGCCCATGATCAGCCGGGAGCCCTGGTCCGCCACCACGGTCTGCCAGTTCCAGCAGGCCACCTGATGATCCACGCCCACGTTCAGCAGCGGCGGCTGTTGCTCACGGCATTCATCCGTCGCATACGGACAGCGCGGGTTGAACGCGCAACCCTTCGGCGGGGTGATCAGATCGGGCGGCGACCCCGGGATCGAGATCAGGTCGCGGTGCTCGCCGCTCAGGGTGGGCACCGCGCGGATGAGGCCGATCGTATACGGGTGGTAGGGGTGATAGTAGGTGTCCATCACGTTGGCCACCTCGACCAGCATCCCGGCGTACATCGTGCCGACCCGGTCGGCCAGCTCCGCGGCCAGCGACAGGTCGTGCGAGATGAGGATCAGCGAGAAGTCGATCTGCTTGCGCAGATCGCGCAGCACCTCGATGACCGAGCGCACGGTCAGGATATCGAGCGCGGTGGTAGGCTCGTCCAGGATGATGAGCTGCGGGTCGAGCAGCAGGCCGAGCGCCAGCAGCACGCGCTGGCGCATCCCGCCGCTCAGCTCGTGCGGATAAGCGTTCAGCACGCGCTCCGGATCGAGCGACACCAGCCGGAACAGCTCGAGGACCCGCTCGCGCACCCGGTTGGGGTTGCTCTCGCCGTGGGCCTGCGCCGTGTCCAGCACCTGGTCACGGATGCGCAGGATCGGGTTGAACGCGTTCTGCGCGCCCTGGAAGATCATCGCACATTCCTTCCAGCGGAACTCGCGCAGCGCCCCCTGATCCATCTTCAGCAGGTCGGTTGCCAGCCCGTTGCGGCTGTAAATCGCCTTGCCGCGCGGGATGACCGCGGTCTTGGGCAGGAGCCGGATCAGCGCAAGGCCGAGCGTGGTCTTGCCGCAGCCGCTCTCGCCGATAAACGCGAGGGTCTCGCCCAGCCCGACCTCGAAGCTGACCCCGCGCACGGCCTGCACCGCCCCGCGTTGCGTCTTATAGTTCACCCACAGGTCATCGACCTTGAGCGTGGGCTCCTGAGCAGCCCCGCTCGCGCTTCCGCCGGCGAGCGAGGAACGGCTGTTGGCCAGGACAGGTGTTTGCATCCGTAACCTCCTCACACGCCCGTGCGCAGACGCGGGTTGAAGATCTCTTCCAGCGAGCGCGTCATGAAGACGAGCGAGAGCTGGAACAACGCGATGGCCGTGACCGGCCCCAGGATGTACGGCAGCGCGCCCGGATAGAAGATCGCGCCCTTGGTCCAGGCAAGCTGGAGCATGATGCCCCAGTTGGAGCCGGAGAACGGCACGAGGCCCAGGAACACGAGGCCGATCTGCGCATAGACCGCCGAGGTCATCGCAAAGATCAGGCTGACGGTCAGATAGCTGGCCATGTTGGGCATGATCTCGCGCGTGATGATGTGGCCCACGCTCAGGTCGAGCGCGCGCGCCGCCTCCACGAAGTCGCGCTCGCGCAGCGAGAGCACCTGCGCCCGGATCGCGCGCGTCAGGCTCGGCCAGG
>MWBF01000064.1 GCA_002068935.1 Chloroflexi bacterium ADurb.Bin325 | reverse complement strand
CGCCCGCCACCAACAGGGGCGCGTGCGGCGCAAAGCGCAGGAGGAAGTGCAGCCAGTCCAGCGTATCCCCGTCGCACCATTGCAGGTTATCGACAAAGAGCAGGACGGGACGCCGCGCGTCATCGCGGGGCGGCGGGCCGGCCTCCTGGCCCCAGGCCAGGATCGCGTGCGCTAACGCCTCGAACAGGCGGCGGCGCTCCCACGGCAGGTCGTCCGCCGGCGGCGGGGGCTGGTCGTCGGGCAGAAGGCGGCCAATCTCGCGCAGCCAGGGCTCGGCCAGCCGCGGCGCGGGCCGGCTGCGCAGCCAGTCGATGATCGGGCCGTAGGACAGGCCGCCCTCCGCGGCGTGACAGGCCGCCTGCGCGGCCAGGCCGCCCTGCGCCTGCGCCCAGGCGACCAGCTCCGCGGCCAGCCGCGTCTTGCCCATGCCCGCGTCGCCGCTGATGAGCGCCAGTTGCGGCTGGCCCGCGGCCGCGGACTGCCAGATCGCCCGCAGTTGGGCCCACTCCGCGGCGCGGCCGACGAGCGGCAGTTGCGGCTGGCCCGCGGCGCGCGCGGGCAGTTTTTCGGCGCCGTTCAGCACCTCGCGGTAGAGCTGCTGTGTCGCCCGCGAGGGGGCCACGCCCAGCTCGCGGCGCAGCGCGACCGCGCAGGTGTGATAGGTGCGCAGCGCGGTGGCCCGGTCGCCGGTCAGCATCTGCAAGCGGATCAGCGTGCGACAGTAGGCCTCGGACAGCGGCTCCTCGCGCACCAGGCGCTCCGCATAGCCGAGCGCGGCCTGATAGTTGCGGGCCTGCTCCTGCTGCTGGACGACCTGCTCCAGCGCGGCGAGATAGAGCCGGCGCAGGCGCTCGCGTTCGGGCACGATCCAGTCGTTGTAGCAGTCGGGCAGGAGGTCGCCGCGGTAGAGCTCGATCGCGTGCTGCAACATGCCCGTCTGGACGGCCGTCTCGAACTCCTGCACATCCAAAATATACGGGGTGTGCGGCTCCCAGAGGAGGGATTGCCCCTCGCTCTGCAAGCAGCAGGCGTCATGGGGCAGCGCATGGCGCAGCAGATGCACCAGATTGCGCAGATTCGTGCGGGCCTGCTTCTCGTCGGAGTCGGGCCACAGGAGGAAGGCGAGATGTTGCCGGGGCTGCGGCGCGCGGCGGTGGAGGATCAGATAGGCCATGAGGCTGCGCAGCCGCGGCGAATTGAGGGCGCTGACGCGCTCGCCCTCGTAGCTCAAGGTAAATTCGCCCAGCAGTTGGACGTGCAGGCCCACAGTCATAGGGGTTCCCAGCAGGCAGAGGCCTCCGTTCTTGATCTGCCGCCGATCATCGCGTCTTACACCGCGTCAGTCTGCGATTTATGTCTCATGTTCCAGGCCGGCGACGGCCTCCTGGGTGGTGAGCACCTCGGCAAAGAACGCCAGCAGCGCCGACCAGTCACGGAAATAGCGGGTCTCGCCGCTGATCGCGTGCTGCACCTTGCCGCGCCACTCGACCTGGCCTTCGCCCAGGTCCTCGGGCCACATGCGCACCGTGAACAGTTCGGACTGGTGCGAGATTCGATGCTGGTCCATAGTGACGCCGCCTCTCACGCGTAATCATACTCGGCCCGCGGCGCGGATTGGATCTGCGCGACGGGCAGGGCGATGCTGGTGGCGTAATAGCCGCCGTACGCGCAGGCGTGACAGAGGGGACGGCCATCCACGAGCACCTCGCGTTCGTTGACGATCTCCTCGCCGCAGGTCGCGCAGTTTACCCGCACGCCGGGCCGGCTCACGATCTCCGCCGCGGGCCGGGTGAGCTGGACGGTCTGGACGGCGAGCAGCTCCTCATCGGGCATGACCTGGTAGCCGGCAAGCTGGGCGAAGTAGCGCCGCGTCTCGCCGGGCGCATAGGCCGCCGCGCGCTGGCGGACATCCAGCCGCGGGATGATGCGCAGCGCCTGTTCGGTCTTGACATCGATAAAGGTCGCGGCGATCTTGCCGTAGTCCTCGACGCGCAGGGTGCGATGGCCCACCGTGCAGCCGGTCGCGGTCTCGACGCCGTCGGCGAAACAGCCGTCGGTCTCCAGGATGACGAGCAGGCGTTTGTCGCGCCGCGGGCCGGGCAGGCCGAGCGCGGCCGCGCCGGCCAGCCCGATGCGCACCCCTAACACCTGGCGGGGGCAGAGATGGCTGTGCCGCGCCGCGGCCTGCTGGAGGAGTTGCTTCAAATCGTCGTTTATCGAATGCTCTATCTTTGACACTGACAGCTACCTCAGGTTGCAAGATCCCGGATCCGAAGATCGCTCCGACGGGCCTCGCCCGTGCGCCCTCACCTGGCCGGCTTCGGCTCGCGGCCTTCCGCGATAAGCTTGCCCAGCAACCGCCGGGACATGCCGTAGAAGGTCAGCGCCCACGCGATGATGGCCAGATAGATGAAGACGTGCGGGATCCAAGCCAGGAAGTCATAGCCGGTCGCCTGAATCAGGCGGAGCGTGCAGGTGGTGTACATGCCCAGCGGGAAGACCAGCCCCCAATAAAGGGGGTGATAGGTCAACGGCAGGCGTTTGTAGATGTGCCGCCAGCCGCCGAAGATCAGCAGCAGCGGGATCCACCACGTCCCGGTAGCCCAGAAAAAGAGCGTGAACCCCTTGATGAAGGGCACCAGCTCGACCAGCGGCGGCCACTGCTCCGCGTTGAGCATCAGCACCGCGCCGGCCAACGTGGTGATGGCGACCGCGCCCATGTTGATCCAGTAGGGCGGGGTCAGGTCGTTCGGATTCACCTTGAAAAACATGAACCGAGAGAAGATCAACGTGATGATCAGGATATAGAGCATGCAGCTCAACAGGTACATGCACAGCGAAAAGAACAGCACGGGGCCTTCCGAGCCGGGGAAGCGGGCGACCAACAGCCCGCCCAACACCGCCACCGACTGGGTGGACACCACCATCAGGAGCCACGCGCCGTTGACGCCGGCCTCCAGGGGCGGCTTCTGCTCCTTGAGCGTGACCATGCTGAAGAAGGCGTAGAACAGCAGCAGCCACAGGGCGATGCCGACGAACCACAGGACCCGGGCCACGGCGAAATCCTGGAGCACGACGATCAACTGGCTCCCCAGCACGCACGTGCCGGCCACCATGGTCAGGAAGCCGGGGCCCAGGGTATGGCTGGCCAGGTCGTGCAGCAGCCTGTCCGGATAGCGCAGCAGCCGCGTCAGGAAGAAGAGCCACAACACGATGTAGGCGACCACGTTGATCGCCAACAGCGGCCAGGAGATGAAGGTCATCCCCAGCAGGTGGCTGGCGATGGAGACGATGCCGGTCGCCATCACCAGGGCGAAGTAGGCCGGGTGCAGCTCGGCGGCTTCGCGCTGTAACAGGGAAACGGATACGCTCACGTTCTTTCGCTATCTTCGGCCAAACAAGCTCGCGTGACGATGCGATCCGACCTCGCCCCGGCCGCGCGCGGCGGACGGGATGCGCCGGCGCGAGCCGGGGGACGGGGGCGCGACGGCCAGCCTCCCGGCCGCCGCGCCCAGACCCTGACGGGGTGTCCCCCACAACCTCATTGCGAGGCTTCCTCCTCGTTCAGCACGGGGAGCCCGCGGTTGGCGATGACGATCTGCCACGGCCGAATGAGATAGCCCACGGGCCAGGTGATGATGTGCACCAGCCGCGAGAAGGCAAACGCCAACGTCAACAGATAGAAGTTGAAGACGTGCAGCTTGATCGTGAACGGCAGCGGCGCGAGCGGCGCGGCGTCGGGCCGGAAGGTCAGGATGCCCCAAATATACGGCGTGAAGATGCCGGTGAACCAGTAGGAGCCCCAGCGATAGTAGGTCGCGGTGATCAGGCCGGTCACGACCGAGATCAGCAGCAGCGCCAGCACCACGAAGTCCATCGGCGTGCTGATGACGCGGATGCGGTCGACCGTCATGCGCCGCCAGGACAGGACGAGCAGCCCGATCAGCGCCCAGAGGCCCAGGCCGACGCCCGTGAGCTCCAGCAGGTAGAGGCGCAGCGGGTGCGCGTTCCAGAGCACGATGCTCCGGGGCACGAGCAGGGCGACCAGGTGGCCGGTCAGGATGATGATGATGCCCCAGTGGAAGGGGATCGAGCCCCAGAACAGCCGCCGCCGTTCCAGCAACTGCGACGACAGGCTCGAAATGCTGAACGGGCGATAGATCCCGCGATAGATGGTCACGATGATCGCGATAAACAGCGCCACGTAGGGCAGGATCACAAAGAAGAGGGTGTTCCAGTTCATGCTGTCTCCTAGGCTTTTACGCGCAGGCCTTCGGCCGCGGCCAGCACCGCCTCGAACAGGCTGACGTATGGGTTGTCCTGATCCTTCTCGCGCAGGATGGCGAGCATGCGCGTGACCGCGACGGGCAGATGCTCGACCAGCTCGGGGAGCGGCGCGGCGGCCGCATCGAGATAGCGCAGCACCGGCGTCACGTGGTCGGGCAGCTCGCCGGCCGGGTCGATGTCCAGCTCGTACATGGCGCGGTTCAGTTTGGACATGAACTCGCCGCGCGGATAGCTGTCGCCCCAGATCTGGAAGCCGACATAGGGCGCGGCCGCGGGGCTGAGATCCAGGGTGCGCGTGGCGAGCTCCTCCCACTCCTCCAGCGAGAGCCGCGCGATGCGCGTGCAGAAGGCCGCCAGCCCGGGCTGCGCCGGATGGCGGCGGCCCAGCCCGGCCAGCCCGGCCTGTAGCTCGGCCAGCAGCGCGGGGTGGGGATAGGTGAACGCCTCAGCCAGCAGTCCGTAGACGCCCATCAGTCACCTCGCTTGGGCGGCTGGATGTAGCCGATGCCGACCTCGCCCTTGTGCGCGAGCGGGTCCTTCCAGGTCTCCACGGCCATCTCGCGATGGTAGGGCGGCAGGACGAAGCGATCGTTGACGTGGGGCAGGGTGGTCAACTGGTAGATGGCCTCGGCCTCCTCCGGCGTGCAGCCGGCCCCGGCCAGCAGCGCCAGTGTCGCGTCGTCCATCACGCCTTCCACGGTCTTGCGGCGCATGTACAGGCGCACCGCATACATCTTGCGCAGGATGCGCCGGATGACCTGCTCGTCGCCCACGCTGAACAGGTTGGCGAGATACTGCACGGGGAGCCGCGCGGCGTCGAGCCGTTCGAGCAGCTCGAAGTCCTCCACCTCGGTGTTGATGTCCAGGCGGGTCAGCGCGTTCTCCAGCGTGCTCATCACGGGCGAGAGCGGCGGGATGTAGAACATCATCGCCATGGTGCGGTATTCCAGGTGCAGCGGCAGCGCGATCTTCCAGACCTTGGCGAACTTGTAGACGGGCGACTTCTGCGCCGCGGCGATCCAGCCGTCGTCGATGCCGTTGGCCCGCGCGCCGGCGATCACCTCCGGGTCGAACGGGTCGAGGATGGTGTCCATGTAGGCGTCGAGCAGGCGGTCGTCGGGCACCGCGGCCGCGGCCTCGATGCGGTCCGCGTCGTAGAGCAGGACGCCCATGTAGCGGATGCGGCCCACGCACGAGTGCGCGCACGCGGGGGCCTGGCCCGTCTCCATGCGCGGGAAGCAGAGGATGCACTTCTCGGACTTGCCCGTGCTCCAGTTGTAGAAGACCTTCTTGTAGGGGCAGGCGGCCACGCACATGCGCCAGCCGCGGCACTTGTTCTCGTTGACGAGGACGATGCCGTCCTCCACGCGCTTGTAGATCGCGCCGGAGGGGCAGGCCGCGACGCAGGCCGGGTTGAGACAGTGGTTGCAGATGCGCGGCAGATAGTTGAACACGACCCGCTCGACCTCGCTGAGCGCCTCCTGCACCTCCGGGGAGAGGTTGCGCCGGTTGGGGTCGCTGGCCGCATAGAGCGGCGAGCCGCCCAGGTCGTCGTCCCAGTTCGGCCCGCTCTCGATGTCGAGCGGCCGGCCCGTCACCTGCGAGATGGGGATGGCCGTCGGCTGGTCGTCGCCCTCCGGCGCGTTGAACAGGTCGCCGTAGCGAAAGGTGAACGGCTCGTAGTAATCCTCCAGGCTCGGCAGATCCGGGTTGAAGAAGAGCTTGGCCAGCCCGCCGGCGCGGCTTTGCAGGCGCAGCCGGAGCTTGCCCGGCTTGCCGTCGCCGTTGCCGTCGTACACCCAGCCGCCGTGGAAGTGTTCCTGATCCTCCCACTGCGTCGGGTAGCCGGCGCCCGGCCGCGTCTCCACGTTGTTCCACCACATGTACTCCGCGCCCTTGCGGTCGGTCCACAGGTTCTTGCACGCGATGGAACAGGTATGGCAGCCGATGCACTTATCGAGATGAAACAACATGCTCATGTGAGCGCGTACGTTCATAGATGATCTCCTGCTCGCAGAGAGACTGTCCGAAAAGTCCGAAGGGAACTTTTTAAACAGTTGCTGAGAATCCATCCGAGGGCCGGCTCCGGCCGGCCCTCGGATGGACGCTAGAACTCGACCTTGTCCACCCGGCGCACGAAGACCTGCGTGTCGCGGTTGACGCCGGTGGGCCCCCAGTAGTTGAAGGCGTAGGTGAATTGGGCATAGCCGCCGGCCATCAGCACGGGCTTCAGGCGCGTGCGGGTCATCGAGTTGTTCATGCCGGCCCGCTTGCCGCGCAAGGGGGATTTCGGCACGCTGATGGTGCGCTCGGTGGCGTGATAGACGAACACCGACCCGCGCGGGATGCGGGCGGAGACGGCGCAGCGCTGGACGAAGACGCCGTTGTCGTTGAACAGCTCCACCCAGTCGTTATCCGTGATGCCCAGCTCCGCGGCGTCCTTGTCGTTCAGCCAGATCGGATAATTGCCGCGCGACAGGGTCATCATGCGGTGGTTGTCCGAGTAGGTGGAGTGGATGCTCCACTTGCCGTGCGGCGTGATGTACTGCATCAGGCGGCCCTGCGCCTCGGCGCGCGAGTTCTGCGTCTCGTCGAGCATGGTGTGGTCGGGCCGCGGCTTGTAGGCCGGCAGTTGCTCGCCCCATTGCAGATAGTTCTCATGGTCGAGATAGAAGTGCTGGCGTCCCGTCAGCGTGCGCCAGGGGATCAGCTCCTCCACGTTCAGCGTGAAGGGCGAATAGGCGCGGCCCTGGTTGATGCTGGCGGACCACGTCGGCGTCGTCAGCACCCGGCGGGGCTGGGCGACGAGATCCGCAAAGTTGTAGCGCACCGAGCGCGTGCCCGCGGCAAGCTGCGTCAGGCTGCGGCCCGTCTTGTGCTCCTCCTCCTCGAACGCCCGATAGGCCAGCTCGCCGTTGGTGACAGGGTCCAGGCGCAGGATGGCCTCGGCCACGTCCCGCGCATCCTCGAGGCTGGGCCGGGTTCGGTCGCCGAACTGGCGGCCCTGCTCCGCCGCGAGCGCGCGGTATTCGTCGGCCACGGGGATGAGCAGGCCGTGCGCAAAGACGCCGTTATCCTCGACGCCGGGGCCGAGCGTGATCATCTGTTCGTAGAAGCGGGTGTAATCCCGCTCGACGACGCGGAACTTGGCCATGGTCTTGCCCGGGATCGCTGCGACCTCGCCGAGCTTCCAGTCGCGCGTGTCGGGCTGGGCCACCTCGTCCACCGTGTCGTGTTGCAGCGGGATGGCGACGACATCGCGCACCGGCTGCGGCAGGTGCGTGCGCGCCAGCTCGCTGACCTTCTGCGCGACGATCTTGTAGATGTCCCAGTCGCTCTTCGACTCCCAGGCGGGCGGCACCGCGGCCTGCATCGGGTTGACGAAGGTGTGCATGTCGGTCGAGTTCAGGTCGGTCTTCTCGTACCACGTGGCCGCCGGCAGCACCAGGTCGGAGTAGAGCGCGGAGGTATCCATGCGGAAGTTCAGATCCACCACGAGATCCAGCTTGCCCGTGGGCGCGGTCGCGCGGTAGTTGACCTCGCTGGTGTAGCCCTGGGCGATCTCGCTGGCGGTCGTGTTGGTGTGGGTGCCGAGATAGTGCCGCAGCATGTACTCGTGGCCCTTCATGCTGGTGCCGATGGCGTTGCCGCGCCAGATGAACCAGACGCGCGGCCAGTTCTCCGGCGCATCCGGGTCCTCGACCGAGAAGCGCAGCTTGCCGTTCTGGAGCTGATCCACGACGTAGCGGACGATCTCCGGCTCACTGGCCGCGCCCGCGGCCTCGGCGTCGCGAACGACCTGGATGGAGCTGCGGTCGAACTGCGGGAAGAAGGGCAGCCAGCCCTTGCGCACCGCGCGCACCTGATAGTCGATCGTGTGCTCGCGCTGTTTCTCGCCCGGCAGCACGTCGTATGCGGTGAAGCCGCGCTCGTAGCGCCACTGATCCGTGTGGACATAATGGAACGAGGGCGTGTTCTGCTGGCGGCTGGGCAGCTTCCAGTCGCCGCCGAACGCGATGGCGCTCCACGAGGCCTGGTTGGCCAGCTTCTCCTGGCCGACGTAGTGGGCCAGCCCGCCGCCGTTGACGCCGACCGAGCCGGTCAGCATCAGCGCGCTGATGGCCGAGCGGTAGAGCAGGTTGTTGTGATACCAGTGGTTGACGCCCGCGCCGATGATGACCAGGTTCTTGCCGCGGGTCTTCTCGCCGTTGCTGGCCCACTCGCGCGCATAGCGGATGCAGGTGTCGCGGTGGATGCCGGTGAACTGCTCCTGCCACGCGGGGGTGTAGGTGCTCTCGTCGTCGTAGGAGGCCGGATAATCGCCCTCCAGCCCGCGGCCCACGCCGAACTGCGCCATGAGCAGGTCGAAGACGGTGGTCACGAGGACCGGGCCCGCGGCGGTCTCCAGGCGGCGCACCGGCACGCCCCGGCTGAGCGTGACGTCGCCGGCGAAGTCGTCGAACTCCACCTGGACGACGGCATCGTGCCGGTCGATGAAGGACAGCTCCGGCGCCAGTTCCTCGCCGGTCGCGCCGTCCTGCATCTGGAGGTTCCAGTGGCCCTTCTCGGTCTGCCAGCGGAAGCCGATCGTGCCCTTGGGCATGCGCGGCCGGTCGGACTGCGTGTCCCAGACGAGCATCTTCCAGTCGCCGTTCTCCTGGTCGGCATAGGCGGCCAGCCGGTTGGCGCGCAGGTATTGGCCCGGCCGCACGCCGTCCACGCGCGCGCCGCGCGCGTTGGCCCGCCCCGAGCCGTCCGAAATCTCCACCAGGAAGGGCAGGTCGGTGTAGCGCTTGACGTAATCGATGAAATAAGGCACCTGCCGGTCGACGTAGTTCTCCTTGAGGAGGACGTGGTTGACCGCCAGCCAGAAGGCCGTGTCCTGGCCGGGGTTGACGGGGATCCAGTAGTCCGCATATTTGGCGGCCTGCGAGAAGTCGGGCGAGAAGACGGTCAGCTTGGCCCCCGCGTGGCGCACCTCGGCGACGAAGTGCGTGTCGGGCGTGCGGGTCATGTTGATGTTCGAGCCCATGACCGCGATAAAGCGGGAGTTATACCAGTCCGCGGACTCGTGCACGTCGGTCTGCTCGCCCCAGACCTCGGGGCTGGCCGGCGGCAGGTCGCAGTACCAGTCGTAGAACGACAGCGGCACCCCGCCCATCAGGCTCATGAAGCGCGAGCCGGCGGCATAGGAGATCTGCGACATGGCCGGGATCGGCGAGAAGCCGATGACGCGGTCCGGGCCATACGTCTTGATGGTATGGATGATCGACGCGGCCGCGATCTCCAGGGCCTCGTCCCAGCGGATGCGCCGGAAGCCGCCCTTGCCGCGCGCCTGCTGATAGCGGCTGCGCCGGGCCGGGTCGGTGACGATGGACGCCCAGGCGTCGACCGGGTCGGCATGCTCGCGCCGCGCGGCGCGCCAGAGATCGAGCAGCGCGCCGCGCGCATACGGATATTTGACGCGCAGCGGGCTGTAGAGATACCAGGAGAAGGAGATGCCGCGCTGACAGCCGCGCGGCTCGTACGGCGGCAAGCCCTCTTCCAGCAGCGGGTAGTCGGTGGCCTGCATCTCCCAGGTGACGATGCCGTCCTTGACGTACACCTCCCACGAGCAGGAGCCGGTGCAGTTGACGCCGTGTGTGGTGCGCACCCGCTTGTCGTGGCTGAAGCGGTTGCGATAAAATTCTTCCCATTTGCGCTCGATCGGCGCAACCTGTTCTTTCACCCAGTCGACCATGAAATCCTCCGTGTGCGGGCCTACCGCCAGTCCTGGCGGAGCGAACCCTTTTGGCGCAGGCGTTGTGAAATGCTGAGGCGCTGGCGCGGCCAGAAGAAGAGCATCGCGACGAGCAGCGCGCCGGTCAGGCCGGCGCCGGCGATCAGCAGCATCGCGAGCTTCACCTGCGGCTGCGGCGCGGTCTGCTGCGCGGCGCGGGCGAAGAAGGCCAGCAGGTCGGCCTGTTCCTCGGGGGTCAGCTGCCGCGTGGCAAAGATGCTCTGCATCGTGGGGAAGGGCAGGGTGCTCAGCGCCGCGGCCAGCCCTGTGCCGCCGTAGCGGGTGTGGACCTGGGTCAGATCCGGCCCCAACGTACCGCCGCCCAGCAGCCCGACCCCCTCGACCGAGTGGCACGCGATGCAGGGCGTGCCGCCCGCGGCCAGGCGGGTGGCGCCGCTGAAGAGCGCCTCGCCGGAGGGCGCATAGCCGGCCAGCGAGGGGGCCTTGCCCGAGGGCGCGGCCGCGACCGGCCCGGTCGCCGCGGCGCCAGCCGGCGCGGCCGGCGCCTTGGCGCTGTCCGGCGCGGCAAGATAGGCCACGACGTCATCGACCTGGGCCGCGCTCAGGCCCAGGTTGGGCATGGCGACATTGTTGAACTCGGCCAGGAGCTTGGTCGCGGTGGGGTCGCCGCTGGCCAGCATCTTGTCCGGCTCCTGGATGAACTGCTTGATCCAGGCGACATCGGCGCGTTCGGTGACGCCGGCCAGATCCGGCCCGACGAGCTTGCCCTTGCCGATGGTGTGGCAGGTGGAGCACATGGACTGGAAGATCTGCTGGCCCGCGACGGGGTCCTGGCCGAGCGGCACGGCCTGTGCTCGCGCTGCGCCGCCGACCAGCAGGATGACGAGCAGAAGCAGCGTGAGCCAGCGAAAGTCTTTGGTCGTCATGAAGCGCACCTCACAAGATCGAGAGCTCCGGCCGGCCGGCGCGTCCGCGCCTGTGCTGCCGGATGCAAGCCGAGCGATGACAAACTCCTGTCATCAGCAGTCTCCATGATTGCATCTTCTCCTGATGAGCTATGAGTGGTGGACAGGGTTATATCCGTGGACGGGCGCATTATAAACTAACAAGCGTTTCAAAAGCGTTTCGTTTTGGCCGCAAACGGATAGAAGATTACAGATATGGCGGATCGCGGGCCGCGTCAGGGCGGCAACTATGTGATAGAGATACCTGACAAGCCGGCGGATTGCCCGTACCATCGGCGGAGCGAATTTATCTCTGATCGAGGTGTGTTGCGCGATGGTACAACGACTTCGTTATCCGCTGTTGGTGGTTGCCATGCTGACGCTGGCGGCCGCGGTCTGGGCCGGGCTTGTGCGCATCGGCTGGGTGCTGCCGACCACCGGCGGGCTGGCCGCCAGCCACGGCCCGTTGATGGTGTCGGGCTTTCTCGGCACCCTGATCGGCCTGGAGCGCGCGGTCGCGCTGGCCGCGCTGGGCCGACGCTGGGCCTATATCGCGCCGGCGCTCAGCGCGCTGGGCGCGCTAGCCAGCCTGTTGGGGCTGTCGGTCGGGCCGCTGCTGCTGACGCTGGGCAGCATCGCGCTCATCGCGGTGTTCGTCGAGATCATCCGCCGGCAGCCGGTCGCGTTCACCTATACCATGACCGTGGGCGTCGTGCTCTGGGCCGTGGGGAACGTGCTCTGGCTGGCGGGCTGGCCGATCTTCCGGGTGGTGTGGTGGTGGGCCGGCTATCTGATCCTGACGATCGCCGGGGAGCGGCTGGAGCTGGCGCGGCTTACGCGCTTTACGCGCGAGGCGCTGACTGCCTTCTTCGCCATCGTGGGCCTGTACGGGGTGGGCCTCCTGCTGCTCAGCTTCACGCCGCTGACCGACATCGGCACGCGCGTCGTGGGCGCGGCGTGTCTGCTGCTGGCGATCTGGCTGCTGCGCTACGATCTCGCGCGCAAGACGATCCGGCAGCCGGGCCTGACGCGCTTTATTGCGCAGAACCTGCTGCTCGGCTATGTCTGGCTGGTCGTCAGCGGGCTGCTGACGCTGGCCTGGGGCCAGCAGGCCGCGGGGCTGCGCTACGACGCGATGCTGCACACGCTGTTCCTGGGCTTCGTGTTCGGCATGATCTTCGGCCATGCACCGGTCATCTTCCCCGCGGTGCTGGGTCGACCGCTCAACTATTCGCCCGTCTTCTACGGCCACATGGTGATACTGCACGTCGCGCTCCTGCTGCGCGTGATCGGGGACGTGGCTGGCCGGCAGGATCTGCGGCAGTGGGGCGGGATGCTCAACGGGGTCGCGCTGCTGATCTTCCTGATCGTGATGGCGGCCTCGCTGCGGCGCTCCCAGGTCCGCCTGGCGCGGTAGGCATACCCCGACCCCTGCCCCTGCACAGCGGGGGTTTGGGGTGGGGTTGGCTGGCCCCCATCCCCCGACCCCTTCCCCCGTCCCGACGGGGGAAGGGGAGTCGTACCCTCCCCTGCGCAGCGGGGGGCTGGGGTGGGGGCTTATCGCGTGTACGCCGCGCGGATCGTGAGGCGGCCGGCCGGGCGGACTATGCGGACGGCCTCGGCGTCGTACGCGGCCGGACGGTCGTCGACTGTCACATCGTGCAGCGTCACGCCGTCCGGCATGCGCAGGTGGACGCGCAGCTCCGCGGGCGGCTGCCGCCAGTTGGCCTCGACCTCCACGGTCAGCGCATCGACTGTCGGCTGCACGCGATAGCTGACCGGGCCGAACCCGGTCGCCATGCGCTGCACGCCCCATGGCGTTTGTCCGGGCGCAAACCAGGCGCGTGGCGCGCCCTCGGCCAGATGCAGCATCTGGTCCGCCTCGCGCAGCAGGAACGCGCGCAGCCAGACCAGCGCCTTGCTCTCGTCCGACACCTTGTAGTGCGGCCCGATGCCGTGGCCCAGCTCGATCACCGGGTGCTCGGTGAAGCAGCGCACGGCGGTGTAGGTCGATGCGCCGAAGTTGTTGAACAGCGAGCGCAGCCCGGCCTTCACGTCCCCGCGCCGCAGATAGTCGATCGCGATGTCCATCAGGTTCGCCTGGATGGTCACGCCGCCGTGGCTGAACCAGAAGCGTTCGAGGTCGACCGGCCGGCCCCACTCGCGTGAGATGAAGAGATTGTCTTCCAGATCCTTGAGCACCCAGGTCATCTCCTCCTCGGCCGGATCGTAGACATCGCTCTCACACAGGTGCAACGCGCCGTAGGCGGCCTCGCGGAACCAGCCCTCCTCGCGGCTGCGCGTGCTCGTGCGCGTCGGGATGCGCGGGATGTACGTGCCGTCGAGCAGGCGCACGACCGGCGCTTCGACCATCGCGCGGTGTGCGGCCCGGCGGATGTCGGCCCGGTAGATCGCGGCCTCCTCCGCCAGCCGTGAGGCCTCCGGATGGCCGATGTCGGTCAGCGCCTCAGCAATCTGGCGCATGCCGCCGTA
>MWBF01000063.1 GCA_002068935.1 Chloroflexi bacterium ADurb.Bin325 | reverse complement strand
TCTCGCCCTCCCCCAGGCCGTGCGCGGCCGGCTCGCGCTCGAAAACGACGACGCCCGCTTCGGCGTGTGCGACATCCTGTGGATCCACGAGCGCACGGGCGCGCCCCTGGTCTTCGACAACCTGCACCACCGGCTGCACAACCCCGACGGACGGCCCGCGCGCGAGGCGCTGGCCGCATGCCTGCGGACGTGGCCAACCGGAGTTCGCCCCAAGGTGCACTTCAGCTCCCCGCGCACCGAGTGGATCGTGGAGGAGCGCGGGGCGGATCAACTGCCCGCGGTACGGCGGCCGCGCTGGGTCTACCATTCGGATTATGTCAACCCATTCGAATTCATCGACTTCTTATATAGCGCCAGCGGTGCGGACGGGGCCTCCGCGCCCGACTTCGATGTGATGCTGGAGGCGCGTGCAAAGGATCTGGCCCTGCGCCAGTTGCGCGAGGATCTGGCGCGCTATGCGCCGGATCTGGCGGCCCGCCTCGAGCCGAGCGTCCGGCATCCCGAAAGACAGCCGCCGTGACGATGAACGCCGAAGAGAGCAGCGCCCTGGTGGTGGTCGTCAACGACCCGCGCGACCTGGCGCACGCGTTGCAGGACGGCTGGTATCGCATCCCCCTGGCCCGCGCGCCCGCGCGCATCGCGGTGGAGCACCTGGCCTTCTACCAGACCGGCGCGTTTCCCGAGGGGGAACGCTGGCTGGTGCGCTGGTACGCGGCCGTGCAGGACTACCGCATCGTCCGCCGCAGCGAGCTGCTGCCCGACGAGCCGGATCATCCCCGCGCGGCCGACCGATACTACCGCGTCGGCCTGGGGCCGGGCGTCGCGCTGCCCTGCCCGATCCCCAACCGCCGCCTGCGCCGCATCACGTTCATCCCGACCACGCTATCGCGGCTGCTGGCCGCGCAGGAGATCAACGACCTGTGGATCAAGGCCGGCGTCCGCGAGCGCATGTGGCAGGCGTTGCAGCAGGCCGGCCTGGACGCTGAGTATCAGGTCGAGATAGCCGACGGCCCCGCCCCCTACACGGCCGACTTCGTGTTGCCGTGCCGCGACGGCGACATCGTGGTCGATATCGAATCGTCTGATGATATAGCATTATCGCTACACGAAGGACGTGTAACTTATCCCGTAGAGGGCGCGGCGCACCCCGATCCGCGACGCGCCAGGCTGCGTTTTTGCGGGCAGGAGCTGGACGGCTTCATCGCACAGCTCTTATTTATGGTCAAGGAACGAGGAGGCACAGTATGAGCTACGACTTCGATCGCATCATCGAGCGACGACATTCCGACAGCATCAAGTGGCGCCTGTACGACGAGGACGTGCTGCCGCTGTGGGTGGCCGACATGGATTTCCTGGCGCCGGAGCCGGTCACTGAGGCGCTGGCCGCGCGGGTGCAGCACGGCGTCTTCGGCTATGCCCAGGAGCCGCCGGAGCTGCGCGAGGCGCTCGTGGCCTGGCTTGCGCGGGGCGACGGCGTGCTCGTCCAGACGCCGGTCTACCCGCCGATCCTGAGCGCGCCGGCCAACCAGGGACTGGTGCGCGAGGACATGCAACTGTCGCGGGATGCCGACGGCCGTTACAGCGTGGACGATGCGCTGATGGCCGCCACAGTGAGCGATCGGACGCGGCTCTTCCTGCTGTGCAGCCCGCAGAACCCGACGGGCCGCACCTTCTCCGATGCCGAGCTCGGCCGCATGGCCGACCTGTGCCTCAGCCGCGGGGTGACGATCGTCTCTGACGAGATTCACGGCGACCTGGTCCACCCGGATGCGCGACACCGCCCCATCGCCTCGCTCTCGCCGGAGGTCGGCGCGGCCACCATCACGCTGATGGCCCCCAGCAAGACCTTCAACATCCCGACGCTCGGCTTCTCGCTCGCGATCATCGAGAACCCCGGGCTCCGCAAGGCGTTCCGCCGTGCGATGAGCGACATAGTGCCGCACGTCGGCGCGCTGGCCTACACGGGCGCGCTGGCCGCCTACACGCAGGCGGAGTCATGGCTGGACGCGTGCATGACCTATCTGGCCGGCAACCGGGATTTCCTCGTCCGCTATATCGCCGAGCACCTGCCGGGGATTCACATGTGGTCGCCGGAGGCCACCTATCTGGCGTGGCTGGACTGTCGGGAGGCCGACCTGCCCGGCGGGCCGTACAACTTCTTCCTGGAGCATGCGCGGGTCGCGCTGAACGACGGGGCCGCGTTCGGCGAGGGAGGCGCGGGGTTCGTGCGGCTGAACTTCGGCTGCCCGCGCGCGACGCTGGTGCAGGCGCTGGAGCGCATGCGCGCCGCGCTGGACGCGCACCGCGCGGCGCGACAGTAGCCCGGCCTGATATACAACGACGGAGGCGGCACCTGACGATGCCGCCTCCGTCGTTCTGGTATCCCAGAGAGGATTTGAACCTCTGGCCTCTTCCTCCGCAGGGAAGCGCTCTATCCACTGAGCTACTGGGACATATTCACCCCTCAGGGGGGTCTGGCGGGGAGGGAGGGATTTGAACCCTCGAAGGGAGTTTAAGTCTCCCTTACCCACTTAGCAGGCGGGCGCACTCGACCAGACTATGCGACCTCCCCAGGGCTGATTGGCTCTGCTGTTGGCGGAGGGAGAGGGATTCGAACCCCCGGTGACGTTGCCGCCACAACGGTTTTCAAGACCGCCGCCATAAACCACTCGGCCATCCCTCCGTAGCCCGCGGCACTCTCCCCACGCACGGAGGCCAGTATAGCACCGTGCGTGGGGGATGTCAAAAAAACAGGGAGGATGCCCGCCGATCCCTAGCCGATCACCTCGAGCCCGCCCATGTAGGGCCGCAACACCTCCGGCACGCGCACCGTCCCGTCGGCCTGCTGATAGTTCTCCAGCACCGCGATCATCACGCGCGGCAGCGCCAGCCCCGACCCGTTGAGTGTATGGACATACTCGGGCCGCGCGCCGGGCGCGCGGCGGAAGCGGATGTTGGCGCGGCGCGCCTGGAAGTCCTCGAAGTTGCTGCACGAGCTGACCTCCAGCCACTCCTGGCAGCCCGGCGCCCACAGCTCCAGGTCATACTTGGCCGCCGCGGTGAAGCTCAGGTCGCCCGTGCACATCTGGATCAGCCGATAGGGGATCTCCAGGCCGCGACAGACCGCCTCCGCATCCGCGACCAGCGCCATCAGCTCGTCCATCGAGGTCTCGGGCCGCACGAACTTCACCATCTCGACCTTGTCGAACTGGTGGCCGCGCTTGATCCCGCGCACATCGCGGCCCGAGCTCATCTTCTCGCGGCGGAAGCAGGGCGTGTACGCCACGTGATAGATCGGCAACTGCTCGCCGTCGAGGATCTCGTCCCGGTACAGGTTCGTGACAGGAACCTCGGCCGTCGGGATCCACCAGAAGTCCTCCTCCGCGTCGCGGTAGAGGTTGTCGCCGAACTTCGGCAGGTTGCCCGTGCCGACCAGCGTCTCCGCCTTGACCATGTAGGGCGGGTAGATCTCCGTGTAGCCCTGCGTCTGCGTATGCAGGTCGAGCATCCAAGTGATCAGCGCGCGTTGCAGCCGCGCGCCCGCGGCCTTGAGCACGTAGAACCGCGTGCCGCTCAGCTTAACCCCGCGGTCGAAGTCCAGGATGTCGAGCCGCGTCCCGAGATCCCAGTGCGGCAGCGGCTCGAAGTCGAACACGCGGGGCGCGCCCTCGGTGCGGACGACCACATTCTCGGTCTCGTCCCTGCCCACGGGCACGCTGGGGTGCGGCAAATTGGGGATCCGGAGCATGGCGTCCTGCAACTCCGTCTCGACCTGCGCCAGCTCCTCGTCCAGCGCCTTGATCTCGTCGCCGATCGCGGCCATCCGCGCCTGGAGCGCCTGGCCCTCCGCGCGCTTGCCCTCGCGCATGAGCTGGCCGACCTGCTTCGAGCCGGCGTTGCGCTCGGCGCGCAGCGCCTCCACGCGCGCCAGGATCTGCCGCCGCCGCTCGTCGAGGTCGAGCGCCCGCTGCACGGGCGCGTCCTCCGCGTTCACGGCGATCATGGCCGCCAGCACGTCTTCTCGATGTTCGCGCATATACCGGATGTCGAGCATCGCGTCCTCCCTGAAACAAATAGCGCCCCCCGTCGTCCGCCTGCCACACAGATACATGGCAGGCCAGGGACGAGGGGCGCTCGTGGTGCCACCCTGGTTCGCCGCGCCATACGGCGACGGCCTCCTTGCTCCGATAACGGCGGCGGCCGGCGGCCCTTACTTGCGCCGCCGCGGGGCAAGGCCCCAGCGACGCGTTCCTGGCCGCAGCTCGGGAGGGGATTTCAGCGCCCTTGCCCGCCGCCTTGCACCGCCCGGCGGCTCTCTGGAGGGATCAGACGCCTACTCGTCTCCGTCAACGCATGCGCCATGATAGCGCAGATGGCGCGAGACGTCAAACCACATCGCCCTGCGCCCGCACTGCGTCCTCCGCTCAGGCTGCTCCGATCTATGCGAAAATTGCCGCGCATGATGGCGTCCGCCCGGCCCAGCCTGTAAATCCTGTGAATCCTGTCCAAAACACGAGTGCATCCGAAATTCCCGGATTTGCGCGGGCCGTCGAAAGCCTATATCATCCCATCCGGCCCGCGCGCCTAATCATCGACAGGAGCTTGCCGTGACCGCGACCGCCATCGCCCTGCGCCCGTTTATGGAAGCCGACGCGCCCGCTCTGCTCGCATTCTACAATGGCCTCAGCCCGGCATCCATCCGCACGTTTCGCCCGCTCGGCCGGAGCACCACGCTGGATGCCTGCAAGAAGATCGTGCTGGACACCACCGCGCCCGCGGCCGCGCGCTACGACCTGGGCGCGTGGCGCGGCGACGCGCTGATCGGCTGGGGTTTTGTCACCGGACTGGACGCAGGCCGGCCCGATCTGGGCCTCGCCGTGGCGGACGCCTGGCAGGGCCAGGGCATCGGCAAGGCGCTCATCGACGGCGTGCTCGCCCACGTTCGGGCGCGCGGGCTGCCGCGCGCCTATCTGATCGCCGTCAAGGACAACGCGCGCGCCATCGGCCTGTACAGCAGCCGCGGGTTCGTCCAGTACGGCGAGATGATCGGCGACTGGGACGGCCTGCCCTATGTCCAGATGGTGGTGGAGTTCTGAGCGCCCACCCGAAGGCCTGCCGGGGCCGGTCTCTGACCGTGCCCCGGACTCGGTAGGCTCAACGCAGTTGAGCACGACCGGCTAGAGCCATTCTCGGATAAGTCCTGAATCCTCCAAAAACGCAGAACCCCAGCCCGGCGGCCCTATCACGCACCGCTGGACTGGGGTTCTGCACGCTCGCGCGCAGCGCTATCGACGGGGAGATCAGGCCTGGACGAGCTTTGCGTCCAGGGTAATCTCGGTGGCCGCCAGGGCCCTCGAGACCGGGCAGTTCGTCTTTGCGCCCTCTGCGAGCTGCTGGAACTGCGCTTCCCCGATCCCGGGCACGCTGGCGTCGCACTTCAGGTCGATGCGAATGATCTTCGGCGCGCCGTCAACGATCCCGAAATGCACGTTGGCAACCGCGTGCACGCGCTCCGGCGTGAACCCGGCCTTTGCCAGCTCGTTGGAGAAGGCCATCGCAAAGCAGCCCGCATGGGCCGCGCCGATCAGCTCCTCCGGGTTGGTGCCCGCGCCTTCCTCGAAGCGCGATGAGAACGAATACTGGCCCTCGAATGCGCCGCTGCCGAGCGCCATCGTGCCGCGGCCGCCCCGCAAATCGCCCTGCCACACCGCTTCCGCTTTACGCACCGCCATATCAACACCTCCTGCCGCTGAATTATGAGCCCGTCCGGCGCCGGCCAGGGCCGGTTCTGCGGACGGACGCCATATCGACAACACCCCGATTATAGCCCCGCCGCGGCCGATGACAGTTATCACGAATACGTTCTAACCTGTGGTATACTGTTTTGAAACTGTCTCCGAGGGCGCACGCGGGCGAACCCGCCGATGTCCTCCGTTCAGCCTTCGTTATGGGGTGATATGCAACCGTCTCTTTATGCTCTGAGCGATGTCGCGCTGGCCGCGATCCCCTCCCCCGCCCTGGTGGTCTTTGCGCCGCTGCTGGAACGCAACCTCGCGGCGATGCTACAGATCGCCGGCGCGACCGACCGCCTCCGCCCGCACTGCAAGACCCACAAGACGCGCGAGATCATCCGCCTGCTGCTGGACCGCGGCGTGACGCGCCACAAGACCGCCACGGTGCGCGAGGCCGCGATGTGTCTGGAGGCAGGCGCGCGCGACGTGGTGCTGGCCTATCAGCTCGTCGGGCCGCTGCTCGACCAGTTTGCGATGCTCGCGGCGCAGTATCCCGACGCGCGCCTGTCCGCGCTGGTGGACAACGAACGGTCGGCCTATCAGCTCTCCGCCGCCGCGACCGCGCACGGCGTGACCATCGGCGCGCTGGTGGATCTGGACACCGGGCTGCACCGCACCGGCCTGCCCGTGGGCGACGCCGCGGCCGCGCTCTACCGCCGCGCGGCGGAGCTGCCGGGGCTACGGCCGGCCGGGCTGCACGTCTACGACGCGCAAAACCGGACCCCCGACCCGACGGAAAGATGCCGCGCGGTCCGCGCGACCATCGAGCCGGTGCTGGCCCTCGCGGCGAAGCTGGAGCGCGGTGGGCTGCCCGTGCCGGAGATCCTCTGCGGCGGCAGCGGGACCTTCCCCTGCTACGCGGAGCTGGCCCGCAGCGCGGCCGCGGCCATCACCTTCTCGCCGGGCACGACCGTGTTCTGGGATCACGGCTACGCCCAGACCCTGCCCGACCTGAACGCGCACTTCACGCCGGCCGCGCTGCTGCTGAGCCGCGTGGTCAGCCGGACGACGCCACAGCATGTCACGCTCGACCTGGGCAACAAGGCCATCGCGTCCGATCCGCCGCTCGGCCGCCGCGGCCTGATCCTGGGGCTGGAGGACGCCGTGACCGTGCTACACAACGAGGAGCACTGGACGGTCACGTCGGAGCACGCGGGCGCGCTGCAAGTCGGGGATCCGGTGCTGGTGATCCCGACCCACATCTGCCCGAACGCCAATCTGTATCCGCTCATCTACGTGGTGGATGAGACCGGCGCGCTGGTCGCGCGCTGGGAGGTCGCCGCCCGGCAGCGCGGCCTCATCTTATAGACGAAGGACGACTGGAGGACACATGTCACGAATCGCTGAACGCCTGAAGGAACTGGGGATCGAACTGCCGCCCGTCCCGCCGCCGGGCGGAAACTACGTGCCCGCGGTGCAGACCGGCAACCTGCTCTACACGTCCGGCAACGGGCCGCTCGGCGTGGCGCGGCCCCAGGGCCGGGTCGGCGCAGATCTGACGATCGAGGAAGGCTACGCCGCGGCGCGCCAGTGCGCGCTCAACTGTCTCGCGGGCGCGCAGTCGGTCATCGGCGACCTGGATCGCATCAGCCGGGTGGTCAAGGTGTTGGGCTTCGTCAACGCCGCGGCCGGCTTCGACGCGCACCCGAAGGTCATCAACGGCGCATCCGACGTGCTGGTCGAGATCTTCGGCGACGCGGGCCGCCACGCGCGCTCCGCGGTGGGCCTGGACGTGCCGTTCAACTTCGCGGCCGAGGTGGAGATCATCTTCGAGCTGCGCCCGTAGCCCGCGGCAAAGGCGACCGCAGGGCCGATCCCTGGCCGAATGCGCGCGGCGCGGCGTCCGTCGCGCCGCCGTTCATCCGTCCAGGGATTCGCCGACGGCCGCGGCGTCCCCCTGCGCGTGCCTGAACTGCGTCTCGTACAACTGCGCATACAGCCCGCCGCGCGCGAGCAGCTCGGCGTGCGTCCCGCGCTCCACGAGCCGCCCCTGGTCGATGACCAGGATGACATCCGCGGCCAGAACCGTGCTCAGCCGGTGCGCGATGACCAGCGATGTCCGGCCCTGCATGATCCGCTCCAGCGCCTGCTGGATGAGCGCCTCCGACTGGCTGTCGAGCGATGAGGTGGCCTCGTCCAGCACGAGGATGCGCGGATCCTTGAGGATGACGCGGGCGATGGCGACCCGCTGCTTCTCCCCGCCGGACAGTCGATAGCCGCGGTTGCCAACCACCGTGTCGTAGCCCTCCGGCAGCCCCGCGATGAACTGGTGGATGTTGGCCGCGCGACAGGCCGCCTCGAGCTCCGCATCCGTGGCGTCCGGCCGCGCATAGAGCAGGTTCGCCCGGATGGTATCGTTGAAGAGATAAGTCTCCTGCGTCACCATGCCGATCTGCGCCGAGAGGGTGTCGAGCGTCAGATCGCGCAGATCGTAGCCGTCCATCAAGATGCGCCCGCGTGTGGGGTCGTAAAGCCGCGGCAGCAGATACGTGACGGTGGTCTTGCCCGCGCCGCTCGGCCCGACGAGCGCGGCCAGTTGGCCCGGCTGGACCTCGAACGTGATATCGCGCAGCGCCCAGCGCGGGCCGGCATCTTCGGACGCCTCCGCGCCCGCGCCGTCTCCGTTGCCGGGGCGCGCGGCCGCGCCCATCCTCTCCAGCTTGCCGGCCTCCTGCGACAGGGGCACGCTGAGATCGCGGCCGCCCCAGCCGAAGCGTTCGACCTCGCTCAATGCCGGGCCCGCCTCGGCCGCGTCCTCCTCCAGCTCATAGCTGAACGACACATCCTCGAAGCGCACCGCGCCCTGCACGGATTCGAGGCGCAGCGCATCGGGCCGTTCGCCGATCTCGATGGGCAGATCCAGCACCTCGAACACGCGCTCGAAGCTGACGAGCGACGTCGCCAGATCCATGCGCGCATTGGTCAGCGCGGAGAGCGGGCCGTAAAGCATGCCCAGATAGGCCGTGAACGCGACGATCGCGCCGATCGTGAACCCCTGCCCGCGCAGCACGAGCACCCCGCCCACGTAGAAGACGACGACGGTGCCGATGGCGCTGATGAGGCTGACGGTCAGCCAGAACCAGCGCATCATGAACGAAACCCGGATGCCGGCCTCGCGCACCCGCTGCGCGCGCGTGTAAAAGCGGCCCACCTCCGTATCCGAGCGGCCGAACAGCTTCACGAGCAGCGCGCCGCTGACGTTGAGCGTCTCGTTCATCATCGCGTTCATCTCAGCGTTGAGCGTCATCTGCTCGCGCACGATGGCGCGCAGCCGTCGGCCGAGCAGCCGGGCCGGGATCATGAACAGAGGCAACACCGCGATCGCCAGCAGGGTCAGCCGCCATTCCAGCCGCAGCATGATGGCGAGCGTGCTGATCAGCGTGACCATGTTGGTGAAGAGATCGGGGATCGTCCCCGCGACGGCCCGCTGCGCGCCGATGACGTCGTTGTTGAGGCGGGAGATCAGCTCGCCCGTCTTGGTGTTGGTGAAGAAGCGCAGCGACATGCGGTGAAGGTGCGCAAACAGCGCGGTCCGCAGATCCGCGATGACCCCCTCGCCCACCGCGGAGCCGAGATAACGCTGCCCCACGCCCAGCAGGCCGTTGATCAGCGGCACCGCCAGCATGCCGAGCGCCAGCAGGGCCAGGCGGTTGAAGTCGCGCTGGGGCAGCGCGCGGTCGATCAGGTCGCGCGTCAGCAGCGGCGGCGCCAGCCCCAGCAGCGTCGTGACCAGGATCAGGAGCAACATCCCGGCGATCTGCCCGGCGTAGGGCCGCGCATACTGGAATGCGCGCTTGATCAGCGCCCGGCTTACCGCCGGACGATCCTGCTTTTCATCGTAGCGGATCAGCGTCCACCAGCCACCCTGGTGCATCGTTGCCTATCACCTCGCTCTATTTTCGCGCCTATCATACCACACTCCCGGCTTTGGCGCGCGCCGCGATCCCGGCGCGATTCATATGACGCAGGTTCTTGTCATGTCTCGGCCTTTAGAGTATCATAGGCGCGATAAGCGCGGGCTGTCACAACAGGCCGCCGAGATCCTACCGTTCATCCAGCCAAAGGAAAACGTCACAATGCACAAGAAGTTGTTTATCCCCGGCCCTACCGAAGTCAGCGACGAAATCCTGCAAGCCATGGCCACGCCGATGATCGGCCACCGCTCGTCGGCCTATGCCGAATTGCACCAGGCCGTTGAAACAAAGCTTAAAAAACTGTTGAACGCCGAGCGGCGGGTCTTCCTTTTCAGCTCCTCATCGACCGGCGTCATGGAGGGCGTGATCCGCAACGCCGTCGGCAAGAAGGTGCTCAACACCCTCAACGGCGAGTTCTCCCGGCGCTGGTGGGAGATCGCCAAGAGCTGCGGCGTGGACACCGAGACCATCGAGGTCGAGCCCGGCAAGGCGATCACGCCGGAGATGGTCGATGCGGCCCTGGCAAAGGGCGGGTTTGACGCGCTCTGTCTGACCTACAACGAGACCTCCACCGGCATTCTCGGCCCCCTCGAGGAGACGGCCCGCCTCGTGCGCACGAAATACCCCGACGTGATCATCATGGTCGACGCGGTGAGCTGCATGGCCGGCACGCCCATCGACTTCGATGGCTGGGGGCTGGACATCTGTCTCGCGGGCGTGCAGAAGTGCTTTGCCCTGCCGCCCGGCCTGACCGTCTGCGCGGTCAGCGAGCGCGCGCTCCAGCGCGCGGCCGCCATCCCGCATCGCGGCTACTACTTCGACTTCCTCGACAACGAGAAGTTTGCGGCGAAGTTCAACACGCCGGCCACCCCCGCCATCAGCCTCATCTATGCGCTCGACAGGCAGATGGATCGCATGTTTGCGGAGGGGCTGGACAACCGCTATGCGCGCCACCTTGCCATGGCCGACCACTGTCGCACGTGGGGCCGCGCGCGCTTCGGGCTTTACGGCGACGAGCGCTACCTGTCGCCGACCATCACCCATGTCATCAACCCGGGCTTCGACTTCGGCGCGCTGAACAAGGAGCTGGGCAGGCGGGGCGCGCAGATCTCCGACGGCTACGGTCCCTTCAAGGGCAAGACCTTCCGCATCGGCCATATGGGCGACCTGACCCTCGCCGATGTGCAGTGGTTGACCGCGCAGATCGACGACATCGTGAAATAAAGGAGTGTCATCCATGAAGGTCCTCGTCTGTGATTCCATCTCGGCGCGCGCCATCGAGCGCATGCGGAAGGCCTGTCTCGTCGTAGACGTGCGCGACCAGATCACGCCCGACGAGCTGCTCGCCGCCATCCCCGAATACGAAGCGATAGTGGTGCGCAGCCGGACGAAGGTGCGCAAGCCGGTGCTGGACGCTGCGACCAACCTGAAGGTGATCGTGCGCGGCGGCGTCGGCGTGGACAACATCGACATCGAATACGCCCAGGCCAAAGGCGTCAAGGTGCTCAACACGCCGGGCGCCAGCACGCACGCGGTCGCGGAGCTTGCCATCGCCTACATCTTTGCGCTGGCCCGCCCCATCGTGCAGGCGACCACGTCGCTGCGCGCAGGGCTGTGGGAGAAGGCCCGGTTCGAGGGCTGCGAGATCGCGGGCAAGGTCATCGGCGTGATCGGCATGGGGCGCATCGGCACGGCCGTCGCACAGCGCGCGGCCGCGCTCGGCATGCTGGTCCTCGGCTACGACAGCCAGACCGTCGGCCCCGCGCCCTACATGCACATGGTCGAGCTGGACGAGCTCTATGCCCGCTCCGACTTCATCAGCCTGCACATCCCGCTCACCGAGTCCTCCAAGCACATGCTCGATGCGGCTGCATTTGCCCGGATGAAGAAGGGCGTGCGCATCGTCGATTGCGCGCGCGGCGGCATCCTGGATGAGCAGGCGCTCTACGACGCCATCGTCTCCGGCCAGGTCGCGGGCGCGGCGCTCGACGTCTTCGAGGTCGAGCCGCCGACCGACCTCCGGCTGTTCGAGCTGCCCCAGGTCATCGGCTCGCCCCACATCGGCGCGAGCACGCACGAGGCCACCGCGCGGATCGGCGACGAGGTCGCCGACCTGCTGATCGGCGCCAATCAGGAACCATGCGAATGAGCCGTCGCTCCATCGGCGCAATCGTCCCGAAGGTGTTGCTGCCCCGGCCCGGCATCGACCTGCGCAAGTGGGCGGTCATCGCCTGCGACCAGTTCACCTCCGAGCCGGAGTACTGGCGTGCGGTCGCGGACGAGGTCGGCGATGCGCCCTCCACCCTGCACCTGATCCTGCCCGAGGTGTATCTGGATACGCCCGAAGAGGCCCGCCGCATCGGCTCGATCAAGACGGCCATGCAGGACTATCTCCGGCAGGAGATCTTCGTCGAGCACGAGGGCCTTATCCTGGTCGAGCGGGAGGCCGGCGGCAGGACGCGGCACGGCGTCATGCTGGCGCTGGATCTCGAGGCCTACGATTACAGCCGCGGCGCGGCCAGCCTGATCCGCGCCACCGAGGGCACGATCCTGGAGCGCATCCCCCCGCGCGTGCGCATCCGCGCCGGCGCGGCGCTGGAGCTGCCCCACATCCTCGTCCTGATCGACGACCCGAACCGCACCGTCATCGAGCCGCTGCTGGCCGCGCGCGACCGGCTGCGGCCGCTGTACGACACCGGGCTGATGCTCGGCAGCGGCCATCTACGCGGGCTCCTCGCCGACGACCCGGCCCTGGTCGACGGCGTGCTCGATGCGCTGGCCGGGCTGGCAGATCCCGCGGCATTCGCGGCGCGCTACGGCCTGCCGGCCTCCGCGCCCGTGATGCTCTTTGCGATGGGCGACGGCAACCACTCGCTCGCCACGGCCAAGACGATCTGGGAGCAGCTCAAGCCGCAGGTCGGCCCCGACCACCCGGCGCGTTATGCGCTGGTCGAGGTGGAGAACATCCATGACGCGGGGCTGACCTTCGAGCCGATCCTGCGCGTCCTGTTCGGCGTGCAACAGGATCTCGCCGCGGCCCTGGCCGACTACTACGGCGCGCGCTGCCGCCTGACTCCTTGCGCCGCCCCGGACGAGATGGTGGCCGCGGTGGACGGCCAGGCCGATGCGCGCGAGCATAAGATCGGCCTGATCCGGCCCGACGGCTGCTTCATCATCGCCGTGGCCGACCCGCCCTCGAACCTGCCCGTCGGCACGCTCCAGCTCTTCCTCGATGACCTGGGGCAGCGCGGCGGCTTCGACAAGATCGACTACGTGCATGGCGCTGACGTGACCTTGCGGCTCGGCGCGCAGCCGGGCAACGCGGGGTTCTACCTGCCCGCCATCGCCAAAAGCGACTTCTTCAAGACGGTCATCATGGACGGCGCGCTGCCGCGCAAAACCTTCTCCATGGGCGAGGCCCGGGAGAAACGCTTCTACATGGAGGCGCGGCGGATCGTCGCCTGAGACGCACAGCCAACAAAGGGCTTCGATCCTGCGATGAAACTGGGCGCCCACAGCTACCTGTTTACCGATAACTGGGCCGACGCCGACCTCGATGTGCTGGCGCTCTGTCGCGACCTGGGCGCGGCCTGCTTCGAGATCGCGATCGGCGACGACTCGCGCTTCGCGCCCGACCGCACGCGGCGGGCCGCCGAAGCGTTGGGGCTGGAGCTGATCGTCAGCCCCGGCGGCCTGTGGCCGTTCGAGTGCGACCTGTCCGCCGACGATCCGGCGGACCGGCAGCGCGGCCTGGCCTGGCACTGTCGCCAGGTGGATCTCGCGGCCGAGCTGGCCGCGACCGCGTACACCGGCGCGCTCTACGGGCATCCGGGCACGGTCAAGCGCCGTCGGCCGCCGGCCGGCGAGCTGGATTGGACGGCCGACGGGCTGCACCGGCTGGCGGAATACGCCGCGCGCCGCGGGGTCGCCATCGT
>MWBF01000062.1 GCA_002068935.1 Chloroflexi bacterium ADurb.Bin325 | reverse complement strand
AACGCGAGCGGCGTCAGGACGCCGAAGGCGCGGGCCGCGGCGCGCCGCGACAGCCGCGCCGTCACCCCGTGGCTGCGCAGCAGCCGGAGCGCCGCATAGAGCGCCAGGCCGATGTACGGCAGCAGGGCCAGGCTGCGGCCCAGCGGCCCGACCTCCACCGCGGCCAGCGGCAGGGACGCGGTCCAGCGCACCAGCGCGGTGGTGTAGGTCAGAAAGAGCCACGGCGCGACCGCCAGCACCCGGCCCAGCGGCTCCCAGACGAAGCCGCCGAGCAGCGTCAGCAGCCCGCCGGTCATGATGGCCGGCTGGACGGGCAGGATCAGGAAGTTGGTCAGGGGCGAGATGAGCGACAGCCGGCCGAACACGGCCACGAGCAGCGGCAGGGTGAGCGCCTGGGCCGCCAGGGTGACGACGAGCGCGGAGCCGAGGAAGTCGAGCGTCGGCTTCAGCGCGGCGGAGGGCAGCCAGCGCGCCAGGAATGCCGCGAGGCGGCGGTTCAGCGGCCCGGTGAAGAGGATCATGCCGAGCGTCGCCAGAAAGCTCAGGCGGAAGCCCGTGTCCCACAGCGCCAGCGGGTTCGCGACGGTCATCGCCAGCCCCGCGGCGCAGAGCGAGACATAGGCCGTGCTCTGGCGGCCCAGGTAGATCGCCAGGATGAGGAGGCCGCTCATCAGCCCGGCGCGCTGCGCGGCGGGGCCGTCGCCGGCCAGCAGCACGTACAGCCCGACCAGGATCAGCGCGGGCCAGGCCGCGCGGCGCTTGCCGATCCAGCGGCTGAGGGTGGCCATGAACAGCCCGGCGAACAGCGACATGTTGCTGCCGGAGATGACGATGATGTGGCTGGCGCCCGTGCGCTGGAAGGCGTCGTTCAGCTCCGCGGGTATGCCGCTCTCGATGCCCAGGAGGATGCCGTTGGCCAGCGCCGCGGCCGGCTCCGGCAGGAGGCGGTTCAACAGCGCAAAGCCGTCCGCGCGCACCCGGTAGATGGCCGCGCGCACGGGGTGGCGCTGGCCCTCGGCCAGCAGCGTAACGCGGGCGCGATGCATGAGGCTGTGGATCCCGCGCTGGGCGAGATAGGCGCGGTAGTCGAAATCGTCCAGCAGCGGCGGCGTCTCCAGCCGCCCACTCACGCGGATCCGGTCGTCGTAGCGATATACAGGCCGGCGCGCGGCCTGCACGAGCACGCGGCCGCGGACCGCGCGCGACACGCCCTCCACGGTGATGCGTTCGGCCTGCACCACGTACTGCGCCGTCACATCGCGCAGGTCGGGGTAGGCTGCGATGACGCCTTCGAGCGTGATAGGTGACTCGCCGTCGTTGTAGTACGCCAGGTCATCGACGCCGGGGCACGCGGCAAACGGCTGCGCCTGGTAGCGCGCCAGCCCCAGCAGCAGGAACGCCGCGAGGATGGCGCCCCATCTGGCCGGGGCATGGCGGCGCAGCGCGAACGCCAGGCCGGCCAGCAGCCCGCCCAGCAGCGCGGCCGGCCAGACAGGGCTCGCGCAGTCCAGCGCGCCCTGCGACCACAGCAGATGCGCCAGGCAGATCCCGCAGGCCCATGCAACCGAGAGGTAGACGAGTGTCATGGCGCGGCTCGCGGCGTGAAGTGTCGGCCGTATTGTCGCGCCGGGGCCGCACTTCGGCAAGCCCGGCCCGGCCGGGGAGCTTGCCGCCGCCGCCGGAACAGATTATACTTGCGGACGGCTGCACTCAGTTCGATCACGAGGAAGACCGTATGTCCGACGACCGCTATATCCCGAAACTGCACCGCTTGCAGATGCTGCTCGGCCACTATCCGATCCTGGGCGATGTCATGCGCGAACGCATGCGCGCGGAGATGTTCCGCCGCGGCGTGCTCAACAAGCAGCACTTCGAGGCGGAGGTGCGCGAGAAGGCGCAGCAGTCGCAGCGCCGCGAGGGCATCACCAACCCGTATATCGAGGAATCGAGCGAGCTGTGGGAGCGGCGGCTCTCCAAGATTCGCGACAGCCTGACCGAGTTCTACTGGGCCTACAACATGAGCCCGCAGCTCTTCGAAGAGGTGGCCCACGACGTGCTGCACGAACGGCCCACGGCCGAGCAGGTGCTCAGCTTCAACCCGGAGATGGCCTCCATGGAGGTCCTGTTCCAGCAGATGGAGAGCTTTGCCGCCTTGCCGCCGCAGGAGCTCGCCCTGGTCCACCATCACATGCAGGAGACAAAGGTCGTCCTGATCAAGGCGCTCATCAGCGACGAGCTGGGGTTCGTGCGGGTGGCGAAGGAGTATCTCACGTTCGACGACCTGAAGTGGATCCGCGATCACCGGGCGGGCCGGGGCAAGATCGGCGGCAAGGCGGCCGGCCTCGTGCTGGCCTGGAAGATCTTGCAGGCCAGCCTGGATCGCTTCTGCGAGACGTGCGAGCAGATCCAGATCGTGATCCCCGAGACCTATTTCGTCGGCGCGGACGTGAGCTACGACTTCATGGAGCTCAACGGGCTGACGACCTATCTCAACCAGAAGTACAAGCCGCTCGACCAGATCGAGCGGGAATACCCCGTGCTGCAAGACGGCTATGCGCGGGGCCGCTTCCCGGAGAGCACCCTGGACGACTTCCGCGGCTTGCTGGAGGCGATGCGCGGCCAGCCGCTGATCGTCCGCTCCTCCAGCCTGCTGGAGGACAACTTCGACGTTTCGTTTGCGGGGATGTACGAGAGCGTCTTCTGCCCGAACCAGGGCACACCCGAGGAGAACCTGGAGGAGCTGTGCAACGCCATCCGCCGGGTCTATGCCAGCATCTACAACCCCCACGTCCTGCTCTACCGCAAGCAGCACAACGTGCTGGATTATGACGAGCGCATGGCGGTGCTCATCCAGGTGGTGCAGGGCAGCCGCTATCGCGATATGTATTTTCCGCCGGTCGCGGGCGTGGCCTACAGCCGCAACCCGTTCGTGTGGAGCCCCAAGCTGCGCCGCGAGGAGGGCTTTGCGCGGCTGGTCGTGGGGCTGGGCACGCGCGCGGTGGAGCGCGTCGGCGAGGACTATCCGCGCATGGTGGCCCTCAGCCACCCCACGCTGCGGCCCGAGGCCGGCGCGCGCGAGGTCAAGTACTATTCGCAGTACTACGCCGACGTCATCGACCTCAAGGAGAACAAGCTCGTCACCCGGCCGGTGAGCGAGGTGCTGGCCGCGGATTATCCGGGGCTGCGGCTGCTGGCGTCGCAATACAAGGATGACTTCATCGGCCCGCTGGTCGCGATGACGGCCGGGCTGGACAGCCGTTCGCTGGTCATCACCCTGGACGGACTGTTGAAGCAGACCGCGCTGGCGACGCACCTGCGCAACGTGCTGAAGGCGTTGGAGGTCAGCTACAACCGGCCGGTGGACATCGAGTTCACGACCGAGATCGGCTCGGAGTATCCGCGACCCAACGTGGTCATCCACCTCTTGCAGTGCCGGCCCTACGCCGGCGAGCAGGACACGGAGCAGATCCGCCTGCCCGTCCGGCTGCCGGAGGCGGACATCATCTTCGGGACGGAGAAGCTGGTGCCGACCGGCCGCGTCGAGAACATCACCAACATCGTCTATGTGGACCCGGAGCAGTACGGCCTGGCCTCGCCCAGCCAGAAGCTGGAGCTGGGCCGGCTGATGGGCCGGCTGAACCAGCGGCTCGAGGGCCAGGCGTTCATCATGATGGGGCCGGGGCGCTGGGGCAGCTCCAGCCCGGATCTGGGCCTGAAGGTCGGCTACGCCGACTTCTACAACACGCGCGCGCTGGTGGAGATCAGCTGGGGCCAGGGCCATAACCGGCCCGCGCTGTCATACGGCACGCACTTCTTCCAGGATCTGGTGGAGGCGCGCATCTACCCGCTGGCGATCTTCCCCGGCGATCCGGGCAACCCCTTCAACCATAAGTTCTTCGAGACCGCGGTGAACGCGCTGCCCGCGCTGCTGCCCAAGGACGCCGCCTTTGCCGACTTCGTGAAGGTCATCGACGTGCCCGCGACGACCGGCGGCCGCGTGCTGGAGCTGGTGATGAGCGGCGACGAGGCGCGCGCGGTGGCCTTCCTGACGCGGCCGCGCAATGCGTGACGACCGGTCTCTGCATGGGGTCAGCATGGACATCCTGATCGAGTCGTTGGCCCACGGCGGCGAAGGCATCGGCCGCGGCCGGGGCAAGGCGGTCTTCGTCCCCTACACCATCCCCGGCGAGCGCGTGCGCGTCGAGATCGTGGAGGAGAAGGAGCGCTGGGCGCGCGGCCGCCTGGTCGAGGTGCTGGCGGCCAGCCCGGATCGGGTCGAGCCGCCCTGCCCTTATTTCGGCCCCGACCGGTGCGGCGGCTGCCAGTGGCAGCACATCCGCTACGAGCGCCAGGCCGAGCTCAAGCAGGCCATCGTGATCGACCAGCTCCGCCGCCTGGGACGCCTGCCCGACCCGCCGGTCGCCGACACCGTGGTCATGGCCGACCCCGCGGACGATGGCCGCCTCCTCGATTACGGCTACCGCAACCAGACGCAGTTCATGCTGGATGCGGACGGCCGGCTGAGCTTCCGCCGCACGGACGCGCACGGTCTCATCGCGGTGGAGCGCTGCCTGCTGCTGGCGGATCGGCTGGACGAGCTGCACGCGGCGCTCGACCTGGCCGCGCCCGCGCTGACCGGCGTGAGCCTGCGCGCGGGGTTGAACACCGACGATGCGCTGATCCTGTTCGAGGCCGCGGGCGACGACGCGCCGGAGCTGGAGCTGGATCTGCCCGCGGCCTGCGCGCTGCGGACGCCGGCCGGCCTGCGCCCGCTGATCGGCGAGCCGTTCATCATGGAGGAGGTCGGCGGCCGGCGCTACCGCATCGCCGCGGACAGCCCGTTCCCCGCCAATACGGCCGCCGCGGCCGCGCTCGTGGAGATCGTGGCCGCCTATGCGGACCCGCAGCCCGCCGACATCCTGCTGGACGCCTTCTGCGGCGTCGGCCTGTTTGCGCTGGCCCTGGCAGGACAGGTTGCGGAGGTCATCGGCGTCGAGGCGTCGGCCTCCGCGTGCGAGGATTTCGCGTCCAACGCGGGCGACCTGCCCCGCGTCAGCCTGCACGAGGGCCCGGTCGCGGAGGTGCTGCCCGCGCTGCTGGCCGCGGGACAGCGCGCCGACCTGGTGATCCTCGAACCGCCGCGCACGGGAGCGGGCCAGGCGACGCTGCGCGACCTCGCCGCGCTCGCCCCGCGGCGCATGATCTACATCTCGCACGATCCGGCCAGCCTGGCCCGTGATGTCGAGCATCTCCACGCGGCGGGCTATCGCATCGCCGAGGTGCAGCCGGTGGATCTGCTCCCGCAGACGCAGCAGGTCACGTGCGTCGCCAGGATCGAGCGGGCGTAGCAGGGCTGCGGAGGGCGGTCGTGGCGGAAGACAAATCCCTGTCGTTGCAGGGCCAGCGCATCCTTATCACCGGCGTGAGCCGGTCGCTGGGCATCGGGGCCGCCATCGCGCGGCGCTGCGCGGCGGCCGGCGCGGCCGTCGCAATGCACGGCCACGCCGATTACGACGTCGCGCTGGAGTATCCCGACGCCGCGGCCGGCTGGACGCACGCGCTGGCCGCGGAGCTGGCGGCGCAGGGGCTGGCCGCGGTCGCGCTGACCCCCTCCGACCTGGCGCGGCCCGACGAGCCCGCGCGCGTGGTGGCCGAGGCCGCGGCCCGGCTGGGCGGCCTCGACGGGCTGGTGCTCAACCACGCATACTCCACCCATGCGCCGCTAGGCGCATGGACGGCCGAGCACATCGATGCGCACCTGGCGGTCAACGTCCGCGCGGCCATGCTGATGATCCAGGCCTTTGCCGGGCAGGCCGGCGCGGGCGGCGGGGCCATCACCCTCTTCACGAGCGGGCAGTATCTCGGCCCGATGACCGCGGAGATCGCCTACGCCGTCTCCAAGGAGGCCATCCGTGGGCTGTGCGCCCAGGCCGCGGCCGCGCTGGCCCCGCAGCGCATCCGGGTGAACTGCATCAACCCCGGGCCGACGGACACCGGCTATCTGACCGGCGCGGCCTACGACGAGGTCGCGCGGCTGTTCCCTGCCGGCCGCTGGGGGCTGCCGGACGATGCGGCGCGGCTCGTGCAGTTCCTCCACAGCGACCACGCCCGCTGGATCACCGGCCAGACCATCGCCAGCGAGGGCGGCTTCGACCGCTACGCCCGGCTCTGAGGCCGGCCCTCGCGCAGCAGCGCCGACCCAACTTGCCCCATCCCGTCTCCCGTGATATACTTCAGCCCGTAATTTTGACTGGGACATGCGCCCCGGTATTCCAGCGGTGTCTCGGTCGCACCAACAAGGAGTAGGTTCTATGGCTCTGTCGAAAAACGAAAAGAACGTGATTATCCAGGAATACCACGTACACGATAGTGATACGGGGTCACCGGAGGTGCAGGTCGCGATCCTGACGACCCGCATCAACTCGTTGATCGATCATCTGAAGACGCACAAGCAGGATCAATCTTCTCGTCGCGGCCTGCTCAAGCTGGTCGGCCAGCGCCGCCGCCATCTGGCGTATCTCAGCGCAAAGGACCCTGACCGCTACAAGGAGCTGATCGTGCGGCTCGGCTTGCGGAAGTAAGCGCGCCGCGTGAATGCCCGGATTGAATCCCAAAAGCGCACATCGTAAGCCGTACTATGGACGAGTAGATACGATCTGTCGTATCTACTCGTTTGGTATTCGGGCCTGATGAGCCGGGCCTGATCGACGCCGCTGAGAGGCACAGGAATTGGGGAGTGGGGTCGAGACCGCCGCGCCGCGGCGCTTTCGACGGCACTCCCCAGTCCCTGAACCTCTCCGGCCAAGCATCAAGAGAGGTAAAAGGTTAACATGCAGAAGTATTCTTACAGTGTCACGGTCGGCGGTCGCGAGATCACCGTCGAGAGCGGCACCCTGGCCAAGCTGGCCGGCGGGGCCGTCACCGTCCGCTCCGGCGATTCGCTCGTGTTGGGCACGGCCTGCGCGGCCGCGCCCCGCGAGGGCATCGACTTCTTCCCGCTCAGCGTGGACTTCGAGGAACGGCTCTATGCGGCCGGCCGCATCCCCGGCAGCTTCATGCGCCGCGAGGGCCGCCCCAGCGACCAGGCCATCCTGGTCTCCCGGCTGATCGACCGGCCGCTGCGCCCGCTCTTCCCCAAGGGCATGCGCAACGAGGTGCAGGTCGTCGTCACCGCGATGGCGCGCGACCCCGAGCTCCATCTGGACATCCTCGGCATCATCGCGGCCAGCGCCGCGGTCACCATCTCCGACATCCCCTGGGAAGGGCCGATCGGCGCGGTGCGCGTCGGCTTTGTGGACGGCGAGTTCATCATCAATCCGACCGTCGCGCAGATGGCTGCGAGCACGCTCGACCTGCGCATGGCCGGCACGGCCGACGCCATCCTGATGGTCGAGGCGGGCGCGGACGAGCTGCCCGAGGACATGATGCTGGAGGCGCTGCGGCTGGGCCACGAGGCCATCCAGCCGATCATCGAGCTGCAGAACCGCATGCGCGCCGAGATCGGCAAGGAGAAGTTCGAGTACGCGGCCTTCGCCAGCGACCCGGTCGTCGAGGAGGCCGTTGCGGCCTGGATCGGCGGCCGCATGCGCGATATCTTCTTGCAGCCGCTCGCCAAGCAGGAGCAGGCGGCCGCGATGCACGCGCTCCAGGCGGAGATGCTCGCCGCGCTGGGCGAGGCGCACGACTCGAAGGCGCTGGCGTCGGCCTTCGACAGCATCGAGAAGAAGGTGGTGCGCGACCGCATCCTCGGCGACAAGGTTCGCCCGGATGCGCGCGCCTACACCGAGATCCGGCCCATCAGCGTCGAGGTGGGGGTCCTCCCGCGCGTGCACGGCAGCGGCCTGTTCACCCGCGGCGAGACGCAGATCCTGACCGTCGCGACGCTCGGCACGCCGGGCGATGCGCAGTCGCTGGACACGCTCAGCCCCGAAGAGTCCAAGCGCTACATGCACCACTACAACTTCCCGCCCTTCTCGACCGGCGAGGTCGCGCCGATGCGCGGCCCCAAGCGGCGCGAGATCGGGCACGGCGCGCTGGCCGAACGCGCGCTGGAGCCGATGATCCCGGCGCAGGAGACCTTCCCGTACACGCTGCGGCTGGTGTCCGAGGCGCTCTCCTCCAACGGCTCGACCTCGATGGCGTCCGTCTGCGGCAGCACGCTGGCGCTCATGGATGCGGGCGTGCCGATCAAGGCGCCGGTCGCGGGCATCGCGATGGGCCTCGTCACCGACGGCGAGGTCGGCAGCGCCAACCTGCGCTACGCCATCCTGAGCGACATCCAGGGCATCGAGGATCACCTGGGCGACATGGACTTCAAGGTCGCAGGGACGGCGCACGGCATCACCGCGCTACAGATGGACATCAAGATCCACGGCCTCTCCTTCCAGATCCTGGAGGAGGCGCTGGCCCAGGCGCTCCAGGGCCGCCTGTTCATCCTGGACAAGATGCTGGCCGTGCTGCCCGAGGCGCGGCGCAGCCTCTCGGTCCACGCGCCGCGCATCCTGACGACGCACATCGACCCCGAGAAGATCGGCAAGGTCATCGGCCCCGGCGGCAAGATGATCCGCAGCCTGCAAGAGCAGTACGGCGTCAAGATCGACATCGAGGATGACGGCTCCGTGTTTGTCTCCGGCGTGGAGGGCATCGGCGCGGAGCAGGCCCTGGCCGAGATCGAGAAGATGACCGAGGAGATCAAGCTCGGCCGCATCTACACGGGCAAGGTCGTGCGCATCGAGTCCTACGGCGCGTTCGTCGAGATCGCGCCCGGCCAGGATGGCATGGTGCACATCTCGCAGCTGGCCGACTACCGCGTGCCGAGCGTCGAGGAAGTCGTGCAGTTGGGCGACGAGATCACGGTCATGGTGACGGACATCGACCCCGCCGGCAAGATTCGGCTGAGCCGCCAGGCCGTCATGGAGGGCTGGAGCGTCGAAGAGGCGCGCGAGCATGACCGCGGCTCAGGCGGCGGCCGGCCGAGCGGCGACCGCGGCCCGCGCGGCGGCGATCGCGGGGGCAGCCGGTTCGGTGATCGCGGCGATCGCGGCGATCGGGGCGATCGCGGGGATCGGGGCGGCGACCGCGGCCGGCCGCGGCGCTAAAATCCGACTTTCGGGAAGGGATCATGGATCGAGCGACGTCTCCGGCGACGGAGCCTCAGGCTGCGGACGCGGCGCCGGCCGTTGAGCCCGGCGCGGCCGGGCCGGCGCGGCCGGCCGGCGGCTGGCTGAGGGCGCTGATGCGCGATGTGATGGGCACGATCGTGCCGGCCATCATCATCGCGCTGCTGATCCATGTGTTCCTGGCTCAGGCGACGCGCGTGTACGGCCAGAGCATGGAGCCCAGCCTGCACACGAACGAGCGGCTGGTCATCGAGAAGCTCTCCTACCGCTTCCACGGGCCGCGCCGCGGGGATGTCGTGGTGCTCCATGACCCCGGCGGCAGCCCCGAGCTGCTCATCAAGCGCGTCGTGGGCCTGCCCGGCGAGCGCGTGACCGTCGCGGACGGCCGCGTGTTCATCGACGGCGCGCCGCTCGACGAACCCTATCTCGACCAGGACACCCTGGGCCGGGGCCGCTCGTGGATCGTGCCGCCGCTGCACATCTTCGTGATGGGCGACAACCGGTCGGCCAGCCGCGACTCGCGCTCCTTCGGCCCGGTGCCGATGGATCAGATCGTCGGCCGCGCGCTGGTGCGCTACTGGCCCTTGAACGAGATCGGCCTGCTGCATTAGGTTGTTCGCAGGCCCTGTCAGGATATGGACCGTCGCGCTGCTGGATGTCTGCCGCGACGGTCCTGGCTTTTAACGGCCCGCAGCGAGCCTCTAACTTGGAATTGCGGCGGTAGTATGCGCATGCGGCCAGATGTGGTAAGATGGGACTTCGGACGGAGCCGCTGTCGATGAGCACTCGCTGGAATCCCTTCTTCAAGCAACTCGTCATCGTCATCACCCTCGTCGCAATGGTCTGGCTGGTGACCAGGACGAGCGTGATCCTCGCGCCCGTCATCCTGACGCTGCTGCTGGCATACCTCGTGTCCCTGCCCGTGGATCGCTTCATCCGCAACACCGGCTGGCCCCGCACGCCGGTCGTCTTCATCACCGAGATGGTCGTGATCCTCCTGCTGCTGACCGTGCCGGCCGCGATCACGCCGTGGCTCATCAACGCGCTGACCTCTTTCGGCAACACCCTCGTCAACATCGTCCAGGAGCTGCTGGAGGCGACGCCCAAGCCGATCAGCATCACGCCGTCGTGGAGCATCGACCTGGGGCCTTATTACGCGCCGATCAATGAGTGGCTGCACGGGCTGATCAGCCCCGACCTCATGAACATCGTGAGCCTGCAAAGCATCCTCAGCTCGCTGGCCACGGGCGCGGCCGGCGTCGTCCGCGGCGCGATCAACGGCGTCTTCTGGGCCTTCCTGATCCTCGTCGTCGCCTTCTACATCGTCCGCGACGGGCCGGCCATCGGCAAGGCCATCGCGGAGCAGGTGCCGCCGCCCTGGCGGCCGGAGCTGGGCCGCCTGTGGCGCGAGCTGTGCCACATCTGGGATGCGTTCGTGCGCGGCCAGTTGATCCTCGGCGTCATCGTCGGCATCGTCGTCTGGATCGCCATGACGATCCTGGGCGTGCGCAACGCGCCGGTGCTGGGGCTGCTCTCCGGCATGTTGGAGTTCGTGCCCGCGATCGGGCCGTTCCTGGCCGCCATCCCCGGCGTCGCGATCGGCCTCTTCATCGGCTCCACCTGGCTGCCCCTGCCCAATCTCTGGTTCGCCATCCTGGTGATGGGCGTCTACATCACCATCCAGCAGGTCGAGAATCTTTACTTGCTGCCGCGCATCGTCGGCCGCCGCGTCCGGCTGCACCCCGCGGTGATCATCGTGGGCGTGCTGGCGGGCAACGAGCTGGGCGGCATCCTGGGCATCCTGCTGGCCGCGCCGACGATCGCCGCGCTGCGCGTGCTGATCGGCTATATCTTCCGCAAGCTGTTCGACATGGAGCCCTTCCCGCCCGAGGACGCGGAGCGCGGCCGGGCGGCCCAGTGGCCGGCGCTCGTCCAGCAGACGCCGGTGCGCGGCATCCTCTTTGATCTGGACGGCACGCTGCTGGAGATCGACCGCGAGCGCGAGCGCGAGCTGGCGCGGCGTCTCGCCTTCCTCTCCGACTTCCTCTCCGAGTCGCAGCGCAGACGCCTGGCGCGGCGGGGCCTGCTGGCGGGCGAGCTGTGGGCTAACCGCTTCCTGGGCCTTCTGGCCCGGCTCAAGCTGGATGCCCGCGCGAAGCAGTGGGAGCCGGCGTTGCGGCGCTTCACGGGCACGCGGCTGCGCGCGGACTTTGCGACGACGCCGGGCGTCCCCGACGCCCTGCGCATCCTGGCGCGCAACTATCGGCTGGCCATCGTGACCCCGCGCAGCCGCGAGGATGTTGCGGTGTTCCTGGCGCGCTGCGGGCTGCGCGGCCTGTTCAGCGCGATCATCACGCGCGAGGATCTGCGCCGGGCGCGGCTGGCCCAGCCCGCGGCGGTCGTGGCCGCCAACCGGCTGGACATCCCGATCGGCCAGTGCGTGATGGTGGCCGACACGAAACAGGCCACGCAGTCGGCGAAGCGCGCCGGCGCGCTGACGGTGGGGGTGTTGTGCGGGTTCGGCGTCGAGGGCGACTTCGAGGATGCGGATCTGGTATTGAGCTCGACCGCGCAGTTGCGCACGTGGCTCTGACCCCGGAAGGGCCAGCGCGCCGAATCATCCAGGCCCGGCCTCGCGCAGAGGCCGGGCTTGTGTTTATAGATCCGCGATCACGTCCGGCCGGGCATCCGCCGCTCCAGCCAGCGCACGAGGAGCGCCAGGCCCACGGTCATGATCAGGTAGAGGAACGCGACCACGTTGTAGGTCTCGAAGAAGCGGAAGGTGCTGGAGGAGTAGACCTTGCCGATCTGGGTGATGTCCTGCACGCCCAGCACGGAGACCAGCGACGAGTCCTTGAGCATCGCGATGAAGTCGTTGCCCAGCGGCGGCAGGACGTTGCGCACGGCCTGGGGCAGGATGACGTAGCGCATCGCCTGGCCGTAGCCCATCCCTAGCGAGCGCGCTGCCTCCATCTGGCCCCGGCCGATCGACTCGATGCCCGCCCGGAAGATCTCGGCCACGAACGCGCTGTAGCCCAGCGTGAGCGCGAGGATTGCGCGGAACGTGAAGCTCAGGTCGCGCGTCTGGATGCCGGCCAGCGGCGCAAAGACCTCCTGCAGCCCCGTCAGCGCGGCCAGCGTCGAGCCGAGCCAGCTCAGCGCGGCCGCGAGCGCGGGCGCGCCGACGAAGGCGATGTAGTACAGGATGACCAGCATCGGGACGCCGCGCACGATCTCGACGTAGAACGACGAGACCTCGCGCGCCAGCCGGTTGCTGGAGACGCGCAGCAGCCCGATGATCAGCCCGGCCAGCATCGCCAGCGCATAGGCCACGATGGTGACATAGACCGTCGTGCCGACGCCCTTCACCGTCGCGTCGAGGATCACGCGGTAGTCGGCCCGGCTCAACATCACGAACAGGAAGAACAGCGCCAGGAGCAGCGCGGCCAGCAGCCAGTAGGGCAGCCGCGCCAGCCAGTTGGTGACGGGCACGAGGCGCGATTCGCGGGGCGCGAGACGAGCAAATGGTGGCATATGAAATTAAATCAATCCATTGGTGGGGGATAACGAGTAACGAGTAATGAGTAACGAGTAATATTTCGTTACTTCTTACTCATTACTCGTTACTCATTACTCGTTACTCATCATTGCGCGGCCGGCTCGTACATGAAGAACCAGCGCGTGTTCAGATGGTCGATGAACCCGTCGGCCTTCATCGTCTCCAGGGCGGCGTCGAAGGGTGCGACGAGGGCGGAGCCTGGGGTGAAGATGAAGCCGAACTCCTCGGTGCCGAGCGGCTCGCCGACGAGCTTGAGCCGGTCGGGGTTGGCGCCGATATAGCCGCGCGAGGAGGCGGCGTCCATCAGGACGAGATCGACATCGCCGGCGAGGAGGGCCTGGACGGCGGCGCCGAAGGTCTCGAAGAGCTTGATGCGCGGGTTCTGCTCGTCGCCGTCGAGCACGTCGTAGACGGCGACGTAGAAGTTGGTGGTGCCGGGCTGGGAGCCGATGAGCAGGGCGTCGTCGGCGGCGAAGGAGGCGGCGTCGGTGAAGCGGGCCTCATCGGCGCGCACGAGCATGTACTGCTGCGAGACGAGATAGGGTGCGGAGAAGTCGATCTGGGTGGCGCGCTCCGGGGTGATGGTGATGCCGTCCATGCCGACATCGAACTGGCCATCGCGCACGGCCTGGATCATGGCGTCCCAGGAGACCGTGTTCCAGGAGACGGCGCAGTTGAGGCGGCGGCAGATCTCGTTGACCGCGTCATATTCCCAGCCGACGGCCTGGCCGGTGGCCGGGTCGACGAAGTTCAGGGGCGGGTATGCGTTCTCCGTCACCGCCCGCACCGGCTGGCCGTGCAGATCGGGCAACTGGTCATACGGGTCCGGGCCGTTCGGGTTGGACAGGAAGAACCACTTGTTGCTCAGATAATCCAGGTAGCCGTCCGCGCGCATCTGGGCCAGGGCGGCGTCGAAGGGTGCGACGAGGGCGGAGCCTGGGGTGAAGATGAAGCCGAACTCCTCGGTGCCGAGCG
>MWBF01000061.1 GCA_002068935.1 Chloroflexi bacterium ADurb.Bin325 | reverse complement strand
CGCGGCACGGGATGAAGTATCTCGAAGCGATACGGGATGTGTTTGGGCCGACGGAGACGTCTCTTTGACAGGATTTACAGGATTCACAGGATTATCCCAGCAATTGAATATGCTCTTGTGAATCTTGTAAATCCTGTCCACAAATCACAGTAGAACAACCGGCCGGCGGAGATGTTTCTTTGACAGGATTCACAGGATTGACAGGATTGTATCGGCAACTGAATATGCCCTTGTAAATCCTGTAAATCCTGTCCATAAATCACAGTAGAACAACGGGCCGCCGACATCCCCTTCACCGGCGGCCCGTTCCAGCTTCCAGCTTCCAGCTACAGCCGCTCGATCACCGCGGTCGCGAACTCCGACGTCTTGACCTCGCGCGCGCCGTCCATCAGCCGGGCGAAGTCGTAGGTCACGATCTTGTCCGCGACCGTCTGCGTATACGCACGCGTCACCGCATCCGCGGCCTCGGTCCAGCCGATGTAGTCCAGCATCATCACCCCGGAGAGGAGCACGCTGCCCGGGTTCACCCGATCCTGGTTCGCATACTTGGGCGCGGTGCCGTGCGTCGCCTCGAAGACGGCCAGATAGTCGCCCACGTTGCCGCCGGGCGCGATGCCGACCCCGCCGACCTCCGCCGCGACCGCGTCGCTCAGATAGTCGCCGTTCAGGTTCGGCGTCGCGATGACATCGTACTCCGCGGGCCGCAGGAGCATCTGCTGGAACATGATGTCCGCGATGCGATCCTTGACCACGATCTTGCCCTCCGGCGCCTGGCCGCCGAACTCATCCCAGAGCTGCTGTTCGGTGATCGTCGCCTCCCCGAACTCCTGCTTCGCCAGCTCGTAGCCCCACTGCATGAACGCGCCCTCGGTGAACTTCTGGATGTTGCCCTTGTGGACGAGGGTCACGCTCTTGCGGCCCTTGGCGATCGCGTGCTCCAGCGCCTTGCGGATGAGCCGCTTCGAGCCGAACTCGCTGATCGGCTTGATGCCGATGCCGGAGTTGGGCCAGAACTTCGCGCCCATCTCCTCCTTGAGGAAACGCTCGACCTTCTGCGCCTCCGGCGAGCCGGCCTTATACTCGACGCCCGCGTAGACATCCTCGGTGTTCTCGCGGAAGATGACCACGTCCACCTGTTCCGGCTGGCGCAGCGGGCTGGGCACGCCCGGATACCACTTGACCGGCCGGATGCACGCATACAGATCCAGATCCTTGCGCAGCGCCACGTTCAGGCTGCGGAAGCCGCCGCCGACCGGCGTCGTGAGCGGGCCTTTGATGCCCACCAGGAACTCGCGGATGGCGTCCAGGCTCTCCGCGGGGAAGTAGTCGCCGTCGAACAGGTTTGCGGCCTTCTCGCCCGCGTAGATCTCCATCCACGCGATGCGACGCTGGCCGCCGTAGGCCCGCTGCACCGCGGCGTCCCAGATGCGCTTGGACGCGCGCAGGATATCCGGCCCGATGCCGTCGCCCTCGATCCACAGCAGGATCGGGTTGTCCGGCACGCTCAGCTTGCCCTCGCGCACCGTGATGCGCGCGCCCTCGGCCGGTACGCTGATCTTCGAATATGCCATGCTCCCCCTACTCCTTCATCATCTGCCGCAGAACCGTCTGCAGGATGCCGCCGTTTGCGTAATAGTGCACCTCGACCGGCGTGTCGATGCGCGAGATCGCCTCGAAGGTCCTGGCCGTGCCGTCAGCCGCGGTCGCGGTGACGACCAGCCGCTGCTTCGGCTGCATCTCGCCCTCGAGGCCTGCGATGTCGAAGGTCTCCTCGCCCGTCAGGCCGAGGCTCTCCGCGCTCTGGCCGGGCATAAACTGGAGCGGCAGGATGCCCATGCCGACCAGGTTGCTCCGGTGGATGCGCTCGAAGCTCTCCGCCAGCACCGCGCTGACGCCCTGGAGCAGCGGGCCCTTTGCAGCCCAGTCGCGGCTGGACCCGGTGCCGTACTCCTTGCCGGCCAGGACGATGGTCGGCGTGCCGTCCGCGATATAGCGCATCGCCGCGTCGTAGATGGACATCTGCTCCCCGGTCGGCAGATAGCGCGTGTAGCCGCCCTCGACGCCCGGAACCAGCTTGTTGCGGATGCGGATATTGGCAAACGTCCCGCGCACCAGGACATTGTGGTTGCCGCGACGCGCGCCGTATGAGTTGAAGTCGATCTCCGACACGCCGTTTTCCAGCAGATAGCGGCCGGCCGGGCTGTTGGTCGCGATCGACCCCGCGGGCGAGATGTGATCCGTGGTCACGCTGTCGCCGAAATACGCCAGCACGCGCGCGGCCCGGATGTCGGCTCGCGGGGCCGGTTCCAGCTCCAGCCCGACGAAGAACGGCGGCTCCTGGATGTACGTGCTGGCCGGGTTCCACGCGTAGTAATCGCCCTCCGTCACCTTGACCTTGTTCCACGTCTCGTTGCCGGAGAAGACATTGGCATACTGCTGGCGGAACATCTCCGGCCGCAGGCTGGCCGCGATGGTCTCGCGCACCTCTTCCTGCGTCGGCCAGAGGTCGCGCAGATACACGGGGTTGCCCTCCGCATCCGCGCCGAGCGGGTCCTGCGTCAGGTCGATGTCGAGGGTGCCGGCCAGCGCGTACGCGACGACCAGCGGCGGGCTGGCGAGATAGTTCGCCCGCACGAGCGGATGTATGCGGCCCTCGAAGTTGCGGTTGCCCGACAGCACCGCGGCCACGGCCAGCCCCTTGTCCATGACCGCGTCGGCCACCTCATGGGGCAGCGGGCCGGAGTTGCCGATGCAGGTCGTGCAGCCGTAGCCGACCGTGTAGAAGCCCATCTGCTCCAGATAGGGGGTCAGCCCGGCCTCGTCCAGATAGCGCGTGACGACCTGCGAGCCGGGCGCCAGGCTGGTCTTGACCCACGGCCTGGGCTTCATGCCCCGCTCCGCGGCCTTCTTCGCCACCAGCCCCGCGCCCACCATGACGCTGGGGTTGCTGGTGTTGGTGCACGACGTAATGGCCGCGATAACCACCGCGCCGTCCTCCAGGTCGCCGGCGGCCGCTGAGGCGGAACGCGTCGCCGCGCCCGTGATGCGCGCGGCCTCCTTCGGGAAGGCCTTCCGGAAGCCCTCCCCGACGCCGGCGAGCGACACGCGATCCTGGGGCCGCCGCGGCCCGGCCATGCTCGGCTGCACGGTGCTCATGTCCAGCTCCAGCGTATCGCTGAACACGGGGTCGGGCGAGTCCGCGGTGTGGAAGAGGCCCTGCGCCTTGCAGTAGCGCTCCACCAGATCCACCAGCTCCTCGGAGCGGCCGCTCAGCGCGAGATAGCGCAGCGTCTCCGCATCGACCGGGAAGAACGCGATGGTCGCGCCGTACTCCGGCGCCATGTTGCCGATGGTGGCGCGGTCGGGCAGCGTCAGCCGGCTCAAGCCAGGGCCATAGAACTCCACGAACTTGTCCACCACCCCGTGCGCGCGGAGCATCTGGGCGATCGTGAGCACCAGATCCGTGGCGGTCGAGCCTTCGGGCAGCGCGCCGGTGAGCTTGAGGCCGACGACCTGCGGCGCAAGCATGTAGATCGGCTGGCCGAGCATCGCGGCCTCCGCCTCGATGCCGCCCACGCCCCAGCCCAGCACGCCCAGGCCGTTGACCATGGTCGTGTGGCTGTCGGTCCCGACGAGCGAGTCGGGGAACGCGACCAGATCGCCGTTCTCGCGGCGCTGCTGCACCACGCTCGCCAGATATTCCAGGTTCACCTGATGCACGATGCCCGTGGCCGGCGGCACGACGCGGAAGTTGGTAAACGCCTCCTGGCCCCACTTGAGAAACTCGTAGCGCTCGCGGTTGCGCTCGAACTCGCGCTCCGCGTTGTACAGGAAGGCCGCCCGCGAGCCGAACTCGTCCACCTGCACCGAATGGTCGATGACCAGGTCGACCGGGATGAGAGGGTTGACGCGCCGCGGATCGCCGCCCGCGCGGGCCATCGCGGAGCGCATGGCGGCCAGATCCAGGATCGCGGGCACGCCGGTGAAGTCCTGCAGGATGACGCGCGCGGGCTTGAACGGCAGCTCCACGGGCGCGACGTTGGCCGCATCCCAGGCCGCCAGGTGCGCGACGTCCGCCTCGCTGACCGCGAAACCGTCCACCTGGCGCAGCAGCGCCTCCAACAGCACCTTGATCGAATACGGCAGCCGCGAGACCGCGCCGAGCCCGGCCTCCTCCAGTGCGTTCAGCCGATAATAGTAGACGGGTGCGCGCGAGCCTTCCAGGATGGCGCGTGCACCGAACGGATTGCGGATCATGAACACCCCCTCGCAAAATCTACAGTGTTTCAAGCCCCAGGATTATAGCCGACGCTGCGAACGCCTGTCAATCAGGTAGCGAGTTGTTTCGTTGGGGCTGATGCCCATTTCTCTGCGCGTAGACGCCCGCGGCCAGCCCGGCCAGTCCCGCGCCGATGACGACCAGTCGCTTCATCCTACGCCCCCTAATCGCCTGTCTCTGCCTCCGCGGAGGGCGGCGTGACCAGCACCTTGTCCACGCGGTGGCCGTCCATGCTGACGACCTCGAAGCGATACCCCTGCCACTGGAACTTGTCGGAAAGCTGCGGGATGCGCCCCAGGTGCATCATCACGAAGCCGCCGAGCGTCTCGTAGGTGCCCTCCTGCGCGCCGGGCAGGTCGCTGAGCCGGAATAGCTCGGCGAAGTCGCCCGCGGGGAGCGTGCCGTCCAGGAGCCACGAGCCGTCGGGCCGTTGCACGGCCAGCGCCCCCTCCGCGCGATTGCCCGTCGCGGTGATGTCGCCCACGACGGTCTCTAACAGATCGTGCACGGTAACGAGGCCCTGGATGCTGCCGAATTCATCCACCACCAGCGCGAGATGCAGCCGCGAGTCGTGAAACAGCTCCAATAGCTGTACGGCGGGAAAGGTCTCCGGCACGAACTGCGGCGCGCGCAGCGCCGAGGTGATGTCCACGTCGCCCGCCGTCAACCGGCAGTTCAGCAGCGTCTTGGCCTCCACGACGCCGATGACGTTGTCCAGGCTGCCGCGCGAGACCGGAAAACGCGCGTGACCGCTCTCCACGATCTGCGCGCACAGCTCGTCCCACGGGTCCTCGACATCGAGCCAGACGATCTCCGGCCGCGGGGTCATCAGCGTGCCTGCGCGGCGCTCGCCCAGGCGGAACACCCGCTGCGCGACCTCGCTCTCCGCGGCCGAGAGCACCCCCAGCTCCGCGCCCTGCTCCAGCATCACCTTGATCTCCTCCTCCGTCACCGCCGGCTCGGCCGCCGAGGGCACGTGCAGCAGCGCGATCAACAGGTCGCTGGAAACGGTCAACAGCCAGACCAGCGGCGCCACGAGCCGCGAGAGGCCGCTCATCGGCCGCGCGACGATGGAGGCGACCCCCTCGGGATTGTTCAGGCCGAGGCGCTTGGGCACCAGCTCGCCGATGACAAGCGAAAGATAGGTGATGACGCCCACGACGAGCGCCATCGCCAGCGTCCCGCTGTAGGCGGCCACGGCGGGGAACCGCGCGGCCAGCGTCTTTGCCAGCGGGTCCGCGATGCGCGCGCCGCCGAACGCGCCCGCGAGGGTGCCGATCAACGTGATGCCGATCTGGACGGTGGAGAGGAACTCGTCGGGGTCGCGCGCCAGCTCGAGGGCCGTCCGCGCGCGCCGGTCGCCCGCCTCCGCGCGCTGCTGCAAGCGCGCCTTGCGCGCCGAGACCACCGAAATCTCCGACATGGCAAAGATGCCGTTCAGCGCCACCAACAGCAGGACGATCAGCATCTCGACGCCCACGTTTTCCATCACGCACCCTTCCCTTACGTAAATCCTTGCGGCCCTACAGCGTTTGCGTCCCCTGCCCCTTTGCGCGAGCTCTTCCGCCCATTTTAGCCCAGCCGCGAGGCGCAGACAAACGACGAGGCGGGCTGCTCCTCGGAGCGCGCCCGCCTCGCGTATCGCTCGAAAATCGTCGCCGGATCAGCCCTGGGCGCGTCGCCCCAACTGTGCATCGGCCATGAAGAGCGCCTGGCCCTGCGGGCCGACCATCCGCAGCATATCGACGATCTGCGCCGAGGTGTTCTCCTCCTCGACCTGCTCGCTGATGAACCATTGCAGCATGATCTGGGTCGGGTAGTCGTTCTCCTTCAGCGCCAGCTCGTACAGCCCGTTGATCAGGCTGGTGACGAACGCCTCGTGCTTCTGCACCTGCTCGAAGATCTCCAGCAGCGAGCCGAAGGTCGTCGGCGGCTGGTCGATCGCCTGCAGCGTCACCGCCGCGCCGCGCTCCTGGATGTAGGCGAAGAACTTGAGCGCGTGCGCCTGCTCCTCCTGCGCCTGCACCTTCAGCCAGGAGGCCGCGCCCGGCATGTGATGCGCATCGCAGTACGCGGACATCGAGAGATAGAAGTAAGCCGAATACAGCTCGTGTTTGATCTGATCGTTGAGCGCAGTCAGAAGGGTATTGCTCAGCATCGTAGGCTCCTTGCATGTGAGATTGTAGGTTAACTTACGCGCGTTATTGTACTGCGTTTCGCAGGCCTGTCAAAGTCACGGGCCGGGGCTGCAAAAGCGGGGTCGCGAACGGGGCCGCGGCTCACTCCTCGCCGTCGCCGGCCAGCACGGCCGCGGCCGGCCCAACCGCCAGCAAGAGCACCAGGGCGATGAGCACCGCGGACGACAGGCACCATATACAGACGGCCTTGATGATGAACAGCTCCAGGTAGGTCAGATAGATGCTGAAGATGACGCCGAAAAGCCCCATGCCCAGCAGCGCCGGCCCGGCCAGCCGCGCCAGCGCGGGCGGCCCGAAGCGGTTTGCGGCCCAGGCGACCAGGATGCCGACATAGCCCAGCGCGCCGAACAGCCCGACCGGCAGCACGCCGAACAGGGTGGCAAACGGGCTGGACTGCACCGCGTTGCAGTCGCCGATGGGGCCGCAGACCGCGACCGCGTTCTGCGTCTCCACATAGGTCATATAGAGCGCCACGCCCAGGCCCAGCAGCGCCAGTATCGGCATGGCCGGCGATGCGCCGCCGGGGATCACCGGCGCGTCGCGGCCGGAGGCCAGAAGCAGGGCCGCGACCAGCGCGTAGAGGAGCGCGGCGATGAGGAGCGCCATCACGCCCCAGGCGAGGACGAAGCCGTCCGCGCCGATGGCCGCTAACTGCGCGCCGCTCGGCCGCGCAGGAAAATTCGACAACACGCCGAAGATGACGATGCCCAGAGATAACACCTTCCCTCCCTGACCAGCATGCTGACCTCTCGTTCAGACGACGCCCGTCCGGCGCGCGCCTGCGCTGCGATCGAGCGCGGGCCGCGACTGCCAGACGCCGGTCCAGGCGACGATGCCGTAGCCCAATGCGCAGAGCAGCAGGAACGGCAGGCTGCCGTAGCGGCCGTGCTGCCATGCCAGCACGATCCCGGCCAGCGCATAGGCCATCAGCCCCAGCTCGCCCAGGATCGTCCAATCCGGCCGCAGCCGGTACACGCTGTCCGCCCAGCGGCCCTCGCGGCCCTCCAGCCGAAACTTCGGGGTGCGGCGGAACATGCCGCCCCAGCGGGTCAGCCCTTCGTACACCGCGCGCGAGGTGCTGAATGTGATGCCCGCGGCCACGACCAGGAAGATGGGCAGATACAACAGCCGCCGCGGCCAGCGCGGGTAGAGCGCGGCCTGGCTGATGGCGAAGAGCAGCGGCGGCCCCAGCCCCACCAGCCCGAACAGCGGCCAGACGCCCGCGCCCGGCTGGGGCCGCAGCAGCAGCGGCAGGGAGGCCAGCAGCAGGATGACGACCAGGGGCTGCGTGAAGTAGCCGCTGATGTGCACCAGGGCCATGGCCTTCTGGTGCAGCGGCAGGTTGCTGCGCAGGATCGGCCAGCTCAGCTTGCGGAGACACTGGATCGACCCCTTCGCCCAGCGCACCTGCTGGCGCTTGAACGCCTCCATCTGCGCGGGCAGCTCGGCGGGCGCTTCGACGTCGGGCAGATACAGACAGCGCCACCCCGCAAGCTGGGCGCGGTAGCTCAGATCCATATCCTCGGTCATCGTGTCGGCCTGCCAGCCGCCGGCTTCCTCGATGCAGGCCCGCCGCCACAGCCCGCCCGAGCCGTTGAAGTTGATGAGCAGCCCCGCGCGGCTGCGCGCGGTCTGCTCGACGACGAAGTGGCCGTCCAGCGCGAGCGACTGGACGCGGGTCAGGGGGGAGTATTGCTCGTTCAGGTGCGTCCAGCGGGTCTGCACCATCCCGGCGTCGGGCTGCGCCAGCATGACCGGCACGGTGCGCCGCAGGAAGTCCGGCTGGGGCCGGAAGTCGGCATCGAAGACCGCGACGATCTCCGCCTCGGTCTGCGCCAGGCCCCAGGCCAGCGCGCCGGCCTTGAAGCCCCGCCGGTCGGCCCGGTGCAGCACCTCCACCGCGATGCCGCGTTGTCGATGGTATGCGGCGCGGGCCTCGGCCAGCGCGGTGGTGTCGTCGGTCGAGTCGTCGAGCACCTGGATGGTGAGCCGATCCGCCGGATAATCCAGCGCGGCCGCCGCGTCGATCAGCCGCTCGACGACGTGTCGCTCGTTGTAAATCGGAAGCTGCACCGCGACGTGCGGCCAGCCGTCCTCGGCGACGGCGGCCCGCGGCGCAACCGTCCGGCGGTGCCGGAGGTACAACAACGTCAGCACCAACGACTGGAGCGCATAGACGCTCAGCCATACCAGCGCCGCCGTATAGACGATCCGAATCAAACAGCCGCCTTTCAGCCTGCCAGCACGCGGTCGAGCGCGCCCAGGAGGGTAACGACGTTCTCCGGGCGGCAGGAATGCCCCATCAGGCCCACCCGCCAGTAGCGGCCCTTCAGCGCGCCCAGCGCGCCGGCAATGTCCACGCCGTATTCGGCCAGCAGCCGGCCGCGCAGCCCGGCCTCATCCGCGCCCGCCGGCACGCGCACGGTCGTCAGGCTCGCCAGCCGATATTCGGGGGGCACCAGCATGGACAGGCCGCGCGCCTCCAGCCCCTCCCACAGCAGTCGGCTGACCCGCGCGTGGCGCTCGAACCGCGCGGTCAGCCCCTCCTCCGCGACCAGCCGCAGCGCCTCGCGCAGCGCAAACATCATGCTGGCCGGGCCGGTGTGATGATACACGCGCTCCGCGTTCCAGTACTTGCGTTGCAGCGTCAGGTCGAGATACCAGCTCTGCACCCTGGTCGTGCGGGCCGCCAGCGCCGCCTCCGCGCGCGGGCCGACCGTGATGGGCGCGAGGCCGGGCGGCGCGCTCAGGCACTTCTGCGAGCCGGTGTAGCAGATGTCGATGCCGATCTCGTCCACCGGCACGGAGACGCCGCCGAGCGACGCGACCGTGTCCACCACCAGCAGCGCGCCGTGGCGGTGGACGACCTCCGCGATGCCGTGGAGGGGCTGGGCAATGCCGGTCGAAGTTTCCCCGTGCACGATGGCGACGAGCTTGGCGGGGCGCTCGTCCAATGCCTGCGCCACCTGCCGCTCGCTGATGACCTGGCCCCAGGGCGCGTCGATGCGCCGCACATCCGCCCGCGCGCGGGCCGCCATCTCGACCATCCGCTCGCCGAAATACCCCGCGACGCAGATCAACACGGGGTCGCCCTCCTCGATGAAGTTGTAGAGGGCCGCCTCCATGCCCGCGCTGCCCGTGCCGGGGAGCGCCAGGGTCAGCGGGTTCTGCGTCTGAAACACCATGCGCAGCAGCTCCTGGGTCTCGTCCATGACGGCCAGATAGCTGGGGTCGAGATAGCCCACCAACGGCGTCGCCATTGCGCGCAACACGCGCGGATGCACCATGCTGGGCCCCGGGCCCAGCAGCAGCCGCGCCGGCAAATCGAGATCGTAATAGCTCTGTGTTTGAGGCATGATCCGCACCTCTCCAAAGGTCAGCCACAGGACATTCAGCCATTGTAGCCGCGGGCGCGAGGGTTGTCAAAGAAACCGGGCCTCGAACAGAAATTCCAATCGTGTTCGGCGCGACCGTGCAGCGGGCGTCGGTTTGTAGTAAGCGCTTTAGCGCCCTGCGCTCGACAAGGCGCTGCAACGTCTACTATGAACGGTGTCGGTTTGTAGTAAGCGCTTTAGCGCCCTGCGCCCGATAAGGCGCTGAAGCGCCCACTACGAACCTGAGGCGTTGGCAGTAGAATTGCCGGATGTTCGTTTCCGCGATTGTATCTCCCGCCTCCTTGTGTTAATATACGCGCGGGCGACCTCGACGGTTGAGATGCCCGCTCTTCGCCGGCCCGGCGGACCATGCGCATCGCGGCCGGAGACGCCGTATCCGCTCTCACGCTGGGCCGGCTGTCGCCCAGGAAGCTCAGGGAGGACCTATGCTCTTAGGCATCGATGTCAGCACGACCGGCGCAAAGGCGCTGGTCATCGACGAGCGCGGCGAGATCATCGCCAGCGCCACCGAGGAATACCCGCTTCACACCCCGCGTCCCCTGTGGAGCGAGCAGGACCCGGCGGACTGGTGGCGCGGGGTGCAGGGAGCCATCCGCCGCGTGCTCGCCATGCCCGGCGTCTCGGCGCGCGACATCCAGGGCATCGGCCTGACCGGCCAGATGCACGGCCTGGTGCTGCTGGACGAGGCCGGCAACGTGCTGCGCCCCGCCATCCTCTGGAACGACCAGCGCACCGGCCCCCAGTGCGAGGAGATCACGGCCTGGGCCGGCGGGCTGAAACGGCTGATTGCCCTCACGGGCAATGCGGTGCTGCCCGGCTTCACCGCGCCCAAGATCGTCTGGGTGCGCCAGAATGAGCCGACGCTCTACGACCGGATCAGCCACATCCTCCTGCCGAAGGACTACATTCGCTACTGTCTGACGGGCGAGTTTGCGACGGAGGTCTCCGACGCCTCCGGCACGGCCCTCTTCGACGTCGGCAACCGGCGCTGGTCCGCGACGATGGCCGGGCTGCTCGAGATCCCGATGGGCTGGCTGCCGGACTGCCACGAATCGCACGTCGTCTCCGGCGAGATCAGCGCGATCGCGGCTGCGGCCACCGGGCTGATCGCGGGGACGCCGGTGGTCGGCGGCGGCGGCGACCAGGCCGCGCAGGCCGTCGGCAGCGGCATCGTCCGCCCCGGCATCATCTCGGTCACGAGCGGCACGAGCGGCGTCGTCTTTGCGTATGCAGACAGCTATGCGCCGGAGCCGGACGGCCGGCTGCACGTCTTCTGCCATGCCGTGCCGGGCGCGTGGCACGCGATGGGCGTCATGCTCTCCGCGGGCGGCGCGTTCCGCTGGTTCCGCGATACGCTGGCCGGCGAGGAGCGCGTGGCCGCCGCGGCCGCGGGCCGCGACCCCTACGACCTGCTGACCGAGCAGGCCGCGGCCGCGCCGCCGGGCGCGGAGGGCCTGCTCTTCCTGCCCTATCTGACCGGCGAGCGCTGTCCTCACCCGGACCCGAACGCGCGCGGCGCGTTCGTCGGGCTGACGCTGCGCCACGGCAAGGGCCATCTGGTGCGCGCGGTGCTGGAGGGCGTCTCCTACGGGCTGCGCGACAGCCTGGAGCTTATCAAGGGGCTGGGCGTGCCGATCGAGCAGGTGCGCGCCTCGGGCGGCGGCGCGCGCAGCCCGCTCTGGCGGCAGATCCAGGCGGACATCTTCGGGACGGAGCTGGTGCTCATCAACGTGACCGAGGGCGCCGCGTTCGGCGCGGCCCTGCTCGCCGGCGTCGGCGCAGGGGTGTACCGCGACGTGCGCGAGGCGGTGGACGCCGCGGTGCGCGTGGTCAGTAGCACGACGCCCGACCCGGCCGCGGCTCAGGCGTATGAGGCGCTGTACCCGCTCTACCGGGGGCTCTACCCCGCGCTCAAGCCGACGTTCGACGCGCTGGCGTAAGGCCCGGCGCGACGGAGGCGTTCTGGCAACAGATCTCGCTTACAAACAACGCGCTCAAGAGTCGATCTTGAGCGCGTTCCCATACCCCCAGCAGGACTCGAACCTGCAACCTTATGCTTAGAAGGCATCTGCTCTGTCCTTTGAGCTATGGGGGCATTATTTATTAATTGTAGCCGTGGCGGGCTGGAGTGTCAATTTAGGGTTTGTAGTGGGCGCTTTAGCGCCATGCAGAGGCGCGAGACGCCTGCTATGAACCGCATTATCCGGCCAGCTCCTCCGGCGCTGCCAGGCTGTCCGCATAGGCGAGGAACGCCGCGGTGTCGGGGAACACGCGCGTCGAGAGCGCGCGCACGACCCAGTTGGCGCGCATCGGCGTGATGGTGAGGATCGGCACGCCCCGCTGGTAGGCCACGTACATCTCCAGCGCGGTGCCCATGCTGGCCTGCGGCACATAGGCGATCAGGACATCGCAGCCGGTCGCCAGCTCCAGCAGCGCAAAGAGCGTGGTCTTTGCGGCCGCGTCATCGTAGGTCACGCTGTTGGGGTGCAGTCGCAGCGGGTCCACGACCTCCAGCTCCGGCCAGCGCGCATTGAGCGCCGCGGCCAGCTCGCTGCGATATCCCTGATCCTCGATAGCGTCATCCACGCGCGACGCCTGCATGACGCCGCCGATAAACACTCGCATTACCCCTCCTTCGGCCCGGCGCCCCCGCTAGAAGCCGAACGTATTCTCCACCACGCCCGGCAGCAGGCTGTAGACCGATCGGCCCAGCGCCCGCTCGATGTCATCGCGAATCTGGAAGGTGGCGCGCCACTTGGGGACGATCAGCGGCGTCGGCCCATAGCGCATGAGGACATCCACCATCCGCTTCTCCATCAGCACATAGCCCTGGGCCATCGCCAGCGAATCGCACAACTGGATCAGCCGGTCGTAGCCGTCGAACTCGGTCCCCGCGAGATAATCCTCGATGCAGCGCAGCTCCGCGGGCGTGCAGTCCCACTCGCCGAAGATCGCGGCGACGTCCGGATAGGCGAACGAATGGGTCATCGCCACGCGCGCGGCCGCGTCATAGCCGCGGTCGCTGAGATAGCGGTAGCCGTCGTAGACGTGGCGCATGCCGGTCACGCCCGCGCGACGGCCGATGTCGTGGAGCAGCCCGACGATATAGGCGTGCTCCGGATCCAGCCCCGGCAGATGCGCGGCGATGCGCTCCGCGGCCTGCGCTACCAGGGCCGAATGCGCGGTCCATGGGCCGGGGTTCAGCCCGCCGGCCTCGCACAGCATCGCCTCCGCTTCGGCGCGGGCAGGTAAGCTCATGTTCGCCCTCCGCTCGGCCCGAGGCCCCGGCCGGGCAGCCTCGATCCCGATCTTTTGATGCCCCATCATACCCTTATTCGCGGTCTCGCGCGAATTGATGGTATACTGGTCGACTGTGCTCCATCAGCGCCCGGAGGAACAAGATGCAACCCAATATCCTCGCCGTCGACCTGGGCGGCACGCAGATTCGCGCCGCGCTGTGCGACCCGGCCGGCCGGATCTATCGCCGGGCGGCGCGCCCCACGCTGGCCGCGGAAGGCCCCGATCCCGTCATCGCCCGGATCAAGGAGGCCATCTCCGAGGTCATCGCGGATATGCCCGCCGAGCAGCTCACCGGCGTCGGCATCGGCTCGCCCGGCCCGCTCGACCCGATGCAGGGCGTGGTCATCAGCGCGCCCAACCTGCCCGGCTGGCGCGACGTTCCGCTGCGCGACATCGTCGGCGCGCACGTGGGCCGGCCCGCCTATCTGGGCAACGACGCCAACGTCGCGGGGCTGGCCGAGGCGCTCTACGGCGCGGCGCGCGGGGTGCG
>MWBF01000060.1 GCA_002068935.1 Chloroflexi bacterium ADurb.Bin325 | reverse complement strand
GGGCCGCACGCGTCCGGGCCGCGCTGGCGTGACCGCGGCCCGCCAGCGCCAAAGATGGCCAGAAGCACACTCGCGACGGCAACCAGAACTGCCGGCCCATCATTCATCAGGAGCATGCCCGTGAGCGATGTCCTCATGACCTTGTGGAGCACGATCGAAGACCGCAAAGCCCGGCCGCGGCCGGATTCCTATACCGCAAGCCTGTTCGAGGCCGGCCTGCCGCGCATGGCCCAGAAAGTGGGCGAGGAGGCCGTCGAGACGGCCGTCGCCGCGTTGAGCGAGGAAGATGACCGGCTGCTCTACGAGATGGCCGACCTGATCTATCACTGTCTGGTGCTGCTGTCGGCCAAGGGGCTTGCCTGGGCCGACGTCGAGGCGGAGCTGGCGCGACGGTTCAAGTAGGGGCAGGCGCAGGGCCTGCCCCTACCTTCCGGCCGCTCAGGGGAGGGCCGGATCCGGGAACGCCGAGACGGTATGGCTCTCGCGGTTCACCACGAAGACCATGCCGGTGGCGCGGTCGACGGCCACGCCGAAGGGGTTGCGGCCCACCGGCTGCGGCCGGATGACCAGCCCGAGGTCGTTCGCCGAGATGATGCTGACGTCGTCGGACAGGCTGTTGGTGATGAAGACGTGGTTGGTGGTCGGGTTGACTGCCACGCCGCCGCCGCCGTTTGCGCCGCCGGAGCCGATGGCGCGCGTCGCCAGGTGGCTCAGGCCGTTCGCCTGCACGCGGTAGACGACCGCCCACTCCACGTTTGTGCCCCGCGGCGCGCACGCGACGAACAACTGCCCGTAGGTCGGGGCATACTCCATGGCGTAGGGCACGCATCCGTTGCGCGTGCCGATGGTCTGCTCCTCGATGGCCCGCCAGCCGTTGTTGCCGTCCAGGGTGGTGATCGTCTGGCTGTCGCGGCCGCCCACATAGGCCCGGTTCAGCAGGGGGTTGAACGCCAGGCCCCATGAGCCGTAGGCGCGCGTGGTGACATAGCCGATCAGCGCGGGCGGGTCATCCCTGCCGTCCAGCACGACGAGCATGTTCGTCCCGTGCAGGACGATGAAGATGCGGCCCGTCGCCGGGTCCACCTTGATCGCGGTCGGCTCGTGGCCGATGATCTGCGTGTGGAGGACCGCCAGGCTGGCGCTGTCGAGCGTGGTCAGCGAGCCGTCCGCAAAGCCCAGGACATAGACCCGGCCGCGGGCCTCGTCGACCGCCACGCCCCACGGCTCGTCGCCCACCCTGGCGCTGTCCATCACCTCCAGCGCCAGGCCGTCGATCATGTAGAGCCGGTCGTCGTCGCGCGACGCGACATACACGCGATGCGTGAGCGCGTCGACCGCGACCGAGTTGGGATGCGTCGCGGCGGGCAGCCGGATCGTCACAGGCTCGACGACCGGCAGCGGCGTCGGCGTGATGGTCGCGGTCGGCGACGCCGTGGGCGTGGCGGTCGCGGTGGGCGAAGGCGTCGCGGTCGGCGTGAAGGTCATCGTCGGCGTCGGCGTGACCGTAGGCGTGGCGGTCGGCAGGGGCGGCCCGCTCAACAGGGGCAGATGCGCGACCAGCGGCCAGGCCGCGATGCTGTAGCCGGGACAGGGACAGGTCGGCGGCTCGATCGCCGGATAGGTCAACGTCCGCACGTTGAGATAGTATGGGCCGCTCGTCATGGCCTGCCAGGCGATGCTGGACGCGCAGTACTGCGGGTCGAACAGGCAGCGCGGGGTGTCGATGTCGTCGTTGGCCTTGACCAATGCGCCGGACGAGTCGTACAGGATCATGTAGGTATCGACGCCATCCACCAGTTGCGAGGTCGCGACCTGATAGGAGCGGCCGGGGACCAGGCCGTCGAAGCGGAACCAGTCCACGTCGGTGCGCACGTGGAAGGTGTGCACCTGGCGCTCGTTGGTGACGGGCAGCGGCCTGGCGTCGGCCCTCACGTCGTCGGGCTCGTAAGCGTCTGCCTCGCACAGGCAGTCCGCGGGCGTCGCGGCTGCATCGCCCGCCACGGCCGCGGGCCGCGTCACGGCCCAGAAGACCGTGATGCCCGCGGCCAGGAGCAGCGCCCACACGATCGGACGCAGCAGCGCGCGCCCGCCCCGGCCCGTGTCCATCGTCTCGGTCGTTGACATAGCCTCCTCCTGTTCGATCCATCGCGCCGCCGCGGCGGCGCGCGTCGCCGACCTGTTAGAGACTGTTTAAAAAGTCCCTGGCGACTGAAGTCACGGCCACCATTGCCAGGTCTGCCTGCGCAGACTCAAGCCCGCAAGGACGGCAAATCCGTGCTTGCCCGCAGGCGGCGCATCATATATAATAGTTTAGACGATTGTGTCGATCCCCCCAAAGAGCAGAAGATGGAAACCTTCAACCTCACCGAACATGTCCATCGTCGGTTCAACGCGTTGACGGGCGAGTGGATCCTGGTCTCGCCCCATCGCACCAAACGTCCCTGGCAGGGCCAGGTCGAGAAGCTGCCGGCCGAGACCCGGCTCGCCCACGACCCGGCCTGCTATCTCTGTCCGGGCAACCACCGCGCCGGCGGCAAGGTCAACCCCGCATACGAGCACACCTTCGTGTTCGACAACGACTTCGCCGCGCTGCTCCCCGCGGAGGTCTCCGGCGGGATCGACGTGGGCCAGCTCCTGCGCGCTGAGCCGGTCCAGGGCCTGTGCCGCGTCCTCTGCTTCTCCCCGCGCCACGACCTGACCCTGGCGGAGATGAGCGTCGCCGAGCTGCGCCGGGTCGTCGATGCGTGGGCCGCCCAGACGGCCGAGCTCGGCGCGCTGGACTTCATCAACTACGTCCAGGTGTTCGAGAACCGCGGCCCGATGATGGGTGCCAGCAACCCCCACCCCCACGGCCAGATCTGGGCCACCGAGAGCATCCCGAACGAGCCGGCAAAGGAACGCGAGACGCAGGCCGCCTACTTCGAGGCGCACGGCCGCAAGCTGCTGCTCGACTACCTGGCCCTGGAGCTGGAGGCGCGCGACCGCCTGATCTGCGAGAACGAGGCGTGGGTGGCGCTGATGCCGTTCTGGGCCGTCTGGCCGTTCGAGAGCATGGTGTTGCCCCGCCGCGCGGTCGCCGCGCTGTTCGACCTGTCCCCCGCGGAGCGGGACGCGCTGGCCGACATCCTGAAGCGGCTGACGACCCGTTATGACAACCTCTTCGAGGTGTCCTTCCCCTACAGCATGGGCTGGCACCAGCGGCCGACCGACGGCCGCGAGCATCCCGGCTGGCAGCTCCACGCCCACTTCTACCCGCCGCTGCTGCGCTCGGCGACGGTGCGCAAGTTCATGGTCGGGTTCGAAATGCTCGGCGAGCCGCAGCGCGATATCCCGGCGGAAGCCGCGGCCGCGCGCCTGCGCGAACAGTCCGAAGTTCACTATCGGATGGTAGCATGACACAACTTCTGTCCCACTTCCAGGCCGTCTACGGCCGGCCGGCCACCCTCCTGGCGCGCGCGCCGGGCCGGGTCAACCTCATCGGCGAGCACACGGACTACAACGACGGCTACGTGCTCCCCGCCGCCATCGAACGGGAGACGTGCATCGCGGCGGCCCCGCGGCCGGACGGCATCGTGCGGCTGGTCGCCCGCGACCTGGACCGCGAGACCACGTTCGACCTGGCGCACGTCGCGCCGGCCGCCGACCCGCAGGCCACGTGGAGCAACTACGTGCGCGGGGTCGCGGCCGGGCTGCTGGCCGCCGGCTATCGGCTGCGCGGGCTGGACGCCGTCATCCAGGGCAACGTGCCGGTCGGCTCCGGTCTCTCGTCGTCGGCCGCGCTGGAGATGGCCTCGGTGCAGGCGTTCGCCGCGGCCGGCGAGTTCACCGTGCCGCCCGACCAGGCCGCGCGCATCGGCCAGAAGGCCGAACACGACTTCGTAGGCGCAAACACCGGCCTGATGGATCAGCTTGCGTCCGCGCTCGGCCAGCCGGATCGTGTGCTGCTGATCGACTGCCGCGACCTCAGCTACCGGCCCGTGCCGACGCCCGCGGGCGCGACGATCCTGATCGCCGACACCGCGGTGCGCCGCCAGTTGGCCTCGTCCGCATACAACGAGCGCCGCTCCCAGTGCGAGGCGGCCGCGGCCGCGATGGGCGTCCGCGCGCTGCGCGACGCCAACCTCGAGATGCTCGCGCGCGTCGATGTGCCGGACGTAGTGCGGCGGCGCGCGCAGCACGTCATCGAGGAGAACGACCGGGTGCTGGCGACCGTGGCGGCCCTGCAAGCGGGCGACCTGACGCAGGTGGGCCGGCTGATGAACGCCTCGCACGCGAGCCTGCGCGACCTGTACGAGGTGAGCAGCGCGGAGCTGGATGCGATGGCGGAGCTGCTGCGCAGCCAGCCGGGGTGCTACGGCGCGCGGCTGACGGGCGCGGGGTTCGGCGGCTGCTGCGTCGCGCTGGTGGATGCGCCCGCGGTGGACGCGGCCATCGCCGCGGTGTCCGCGGCCTACAGCGCGCAGACGGGGCTGACGCCCGCGCTATACCCCACGCGCGCGGCGCAGGGCGCGCGCGTCGAGCTGCTGTGACGCGTCCCTGACGCGCCGCGAGACCCGGATATGGATGCACAGCCCTTGCTCGACCCCGGCAGCCCGCTCGCCTGGGCGCTCGCCAGCGTCCTGCTGGCCGCGGCCGCGACCAACGGCGCATGGCTGCTGCAACGCCGGCGGCGACCGCTCCTCCCGTCCGACGCGCAGATCGGCGCGGCGCTGGGCTGGCTGCTGAAGGCGCTCTTCTATGGGCTGCCGCCGGTCCTGGCATGGCGGCTCGGCGTGCTGTCGCCCTACTACATGGGCGTCAGCGAGCCGCAATGGCTGACGATGGCCGCGGTCGGCGCGCCTCTCGTCGCGGTCATCGCGGGCGTGCTGCTCTTCGGCTGGCTCGTCTACCGCCACACGGAGACCGCGCCGGGCCAGCCGCCGTCGGGCGTCGGGCGGGTCCTCGCGACGCTGCGCGCGCCGCTCGACGCGCTGTTCCAGCAGTGGCACTGGGCCTTCTACCGCGCGCTCCTGATCGGCTGGCTGGCGAACGGCGCGCCGGTGACCGCGCTCACGACGGCTCTGGCCGCGGAGCCGCTCTACTGGGGCAGTTGGCTCGGCATGGCGCTGGCCGCGCTCGAATTCGGCCTCAACCCCTTTGCCCGCAACCGGCTGCGCACGCCCGGGCTGCAAGAGGCCGGCCTGCGCACGGTCGCGCTGGCCCTGGCAACCGCGGCCCTGTTCACGCTGACGCGCAGCTTCTGGCTGTGCCTCGTCTGTCATCTGGCCGTCGAAACGATCATCACCGGCTGGCTGCCGCTGCGCGCCGCGGCCGAGCAGGCATAAAAAAGCTCCGGCGCAGGCTGTCACCAGCCGCGCGCCGGAGCCGACGGGCATGTTTTCTCCCCCGATCAGCGGATGATCAGGCCCAGCACGACCAGGATGACGAAGAACGTCGCGGCCAGGATGCCCAACCGTTGCAGATCCTTCAGCACGTAGCGGTAATCGGTGTTCACGGTGACCGGGACGCGCGCGGCCGCGGCGGTCGTGCGCGGGGCGCTGGCCGGGCGGGCCGGCGTCGCGGCGCGAGCGGCCGTGGGCCGTGCGACAGGCGCAGCGCTCGCATCCTGCTGCGCGGCCTGCGAGGGCTTGCCGTCGCCGTACATCCGGGGTTGAGCTGCGCGCGGCGCGCGCCGGACCTGCGATTTCTTCTTTGCCATAAGGGGAAAGTCTCCTCCCGATAAGTTCGCCGCTATTATACCGCCGTCGCTCCCGCAGCGCCAAATTCGCCCCAGGAATTTCAAATCCAGCCGCCAGAAAGCATTCTGAACGGAGCATCCTGAGCGGGTGAGCGGTTCAGCGCCGCCGACGGCGCAAGGCCAGTCGAAGGAGCGAGGCCATGCCCCCTGGTGAGCACGAGGTTCGTAGTGGGCGCTTCAGCGCCGTATCGAACACAGGGCGCTCAAGCGCCTACTACAAACCGGCGCAAGGCCAGTCGAAGGAGCGAGGCCGCGCCCCCTGGCAAGCGCGAGGTTCGTAGTGGGCGCTTCAGCGCCGTATCGAACGCGGGGCGCTCAAGCGCCTACTACAAACCGGCTCAGCTTCCCCCGCGCCGCGTGAGCCGGGAGGTCAGCCCCGCGACCAGCGCGGAGAGCTCGCCGACGCCCAGGAGCCGCAGGATCAGCAGGTAGAGCGCGCCGCCAGCCGCGCTCGCGACCGCTACCACCGCGGCCTCGCCCACGACGCCGCGAGGCAGCGCCCCCTCCAGCGGCGGGATCAGGAGCCAGAGCGCGAGGGCCATGACGGCCGCGGCGGCCGCGGCGCGCACGAACGTCGCGAGCAGGTTCTCGTCGCGGGGGCGGCCCACGCTGCGCAGCAACAGCGCCACCATGATCGACGCGTGCGCCGCCTGCTTCACCGAGTCGGCCAGCACCAGCCCCAGAAAGCCCAGCGGCCCCTTCAGCAGCAGCGCGGCCACGAAGTAAAAGCCGACCGAGATGACGCCGACGATGGCCGGCGTGCGCGTGTTCTGCCGCGCATAGAAGGTGTAGTTCAGCAGGAAGTCCACCCCCGCAAAGGGCAGGCCGAGCAAATAGAGATGCAGCGCGCGGACGGTCATCGCGGTGTCCGCGCTCTGGAAGACGCCGTGTTCGAACAGCAGCCGGATGACCGGCGCGGCCAACATCCACAGGCCCGCGGTCGCGGGCAGCAGCAGCAGCAGGACCAGGCGCAGCCCGCGGCCCAGGACGCTGCGGAAGCTGTCCCAGTCCGCCTGCGCCGCGTGGCGCGACAGGGTCGGCAGCGCGGCCAGCGACACCGCGACGGGCACCAGGCCCAGCGGGAACTGGATCAGCGTGGTGGCGTAGCGCATCCAGCTCACGCTCTGGCTGCCCGTGGCCGACGCCCAGCGGCCGTCGACGATGATCTGGATCTGCGTAATGATCAGCCCCAGGGCGATGGGCAGGTAGAGGCGCAGGACGCGCCGGACCGCCGGATGCCGCCAGGCGGCCGAGAAGCGGAGCGCGATGCCGCGCAGGCCGGGCGCCATGACCGCAAGCTGGAGGAGGCTGCCGCCGACCACACCGATGGGCAGCGCGTAGACGCCGAGCCGCGACGCCAGCAGCGGAACGGCAAAGACGATGCCCAGATTGAACACCGCGCCGCTCACCGCGGTGTAGGAGAAGCGGCGCAGCGCATAGAGCAGCCCCGTCACCGCGCCGGACAGCCCGAAGAAGATGACCGCGGGCGAGATGATGCGCAGCGAGTTCGTCAGGACCTGCTGGAGCGCGGGGTCCTCGAAGTCGCCGAGCAGGCCGGCGAGCGGCGCGGCAAAGAGCTCCAGCAGGATGACGATGCCGGCCATGACGATGGCGATGAGGCTGAAGACCGCGCTGACCACCCGCGCCAGCTCCTCGCGCGGCGGCCGGCGCGCATAGTCGCTGAAGACCGGCACGAGCGCCGCGCTCAGCATCCCGCCGACGAGCAGGTCGTAGATCATCGTGGGGACGCGCGCGGCCAGGTTGAAGGCGCTCAGCTCGCCGGCGGACCCGTAGTAGCCGGAGATGATCGATTCGCGCGCAAGGCCGATCACCCGGCTGGCGATGTTGCCGAGGCCGAGGATGCTCGCTGAGCGTGCGAGACCGGATTCGGGGCAGGCCGGCGCGTCAGACATGGTCATTCGACGGGCAGGGCGCGGATGCGCTGGATGATCAGCGTGGTGGAACGATCCGGCACATAGGGCAGATAGACGACCTGGCCGCCCTGCGCCGTGACCAGCGCGGCCTCCGGCGGCTGCGGGCCGTCGGGCCGGCCCCAGTCGCCGCCCTTGACATAGATGTCCGGCTGCAGGGCCGCGACCAGCTCGTTGGCGGTCAGCGCATCGAAGATGACGACCGCATCGACGCAGCCGAGCGCCGCGAGCAGCTCCGCGCGATCCGCCTGGGGCACGAGCGGCCGGCCGGGCTTGCGCGCGGCGGTCGACGCGTCGCTGTTCAGCCCCACGACGAGCGCGCCGCCCAGGCCGCGCGCGGCCTGCAGATAGCGCACGTGGCCGATGTGCAGCAGGTCGAAGTGGCCGTTCGTCATGACGACCGGCCCGGTCTGCTGTCCGCGCCACACGCGCGCCTCATCCAATGTCATCACCCGTCCCAAACCCGCCTCCTGCCGATCTGATCTGAAAATGGCCGCCCCTTCGACTGCGTCCGCACTGCGTCCTCCGCTCAGGGTGCTTCCATAAGTGAGACAGAGCGTCCTGAGCGGGTTGTACGGCTCAAGGCCGCCGACGGCGCAAGGCCAGCCGAAGGATGCCGTACATCGGGCCGCTACGTCTGGCCCGGCTGCCGGATCACCGCCCACACGAAGCGGGGGATGTCCAATTGTCGCCGCCAGCGCCACGGCTGCGTGACCAGCCGGAAGAGCCATTCCAGGTTCAGGCGCTGCACCCAGCGCGGCGCGCGGCGCCGCGCGCCGGTGATGTGGTCGAACGCGCCGCCCACGCCCATCATCACGGGCACGCGCAGCGCAGCGCGGTGCTGCGCGATCCACAGATCCTGCCGCGGCGCGCCGTAGGCCACGAACAGGATGTCGGGCCGCGCCGCAACGATCCGCGCGATGATGTCGGGCGCCTCCGCATCCGCGGGCGTGCCCTCGTACACCCCGGCGATCTGCAAGCCCGGATAGCGCGCACACAGGATCTCGCCCGCGGCCGCGGCGATGCCCGGCCCCGCGCCGAGCAGATAGAGCCGCCAGCCCGCGGCCGCGGCGCGCTCAGCGATGAGCGGGACGCCGTCCGACCCGGTGACGCGCTCCGGCAGCGGGCGTCCCTGCCGCCGCGCGGCCCACAGCAGCCCCACGCCGTCCGCCATGCACAGATCTGCGCGCTCCAGCACGGCGCGGAAGGCCGGGTTGCGCTGCGCCTCCATCACGAATTCGGGGTTCGTCGTGCAGATGTGGTGCGGCCCGCCCTCTGCGATAAAGCGGCCGACGGCGTCCAGCAGGCTCGCATAGGTCAGCGCATCCACGCGCACGCCGAGAATCCGCACGGGCTGCGGCCGCTCGGCCGGCAACGCCGCGGCCATCACCGGCCCCGCGCCACGCTTTCGAGCACGGCCAACGTCTCGCGCGCACACTTCTCCCAGGAGAAGCGCTTGACGTTCTCGCGGCCGCGCCGCGCCAGCTCCGCGGCCAGTGCATCGTCGGTCACGAGGCGATACATGGCCTCCGCGATGGCGTCCACATCGTGCGGATCCACGAGCAGCGCGGCATCGCCCGCGACCTCGGGCAGAGAAGAAGTCGTGCTGGTGATGACAGGCACGCCATACGCTCCCGCTTCGAGCACCGGGATGCCGAAGCCTTCGTAGAGGGATGGAAAGACGAACGCGCGCGCGCCGCGCAGCAGCGCGGGCAGATCCGCATCCGGCACATAGCCGGGAAACAGCACGCGGCCCGCCAGCCCCAGCCGCTGCACCTGCGCAAGCAGCTCCTCGTACAGCCAGCCCTGCTTGCCGGCGAGGACGAGCCGATAGCCCGCCAGCATCGGGTCGCCGGCGATGCGGGCAAACGCGCCGATCGTGCGCGCCAGGTTCTTGCGCGGCTGCAACGTCCCGATATAGAGCAGGTACGGCGCAGCCCCCGCGGCGGCCAGGCCGTAGCGGGACAGGGTCTCGCGATCGGCGTCCCGGACGGACAAGCCGGGCTGCATCGCGGCGTCCGGCCCGCCCAGGTGGACCACGTGCACCTTGTCCGGCGCGACGCCGTACGCGCGCACCAGATCGGCCTTCGTCGCGGCCGAGTCCGCGATGACCGCCGCGGCCTGCCGTGCATTCCAGCCCGTCGACCAGCGCAGATAGCGCAGATCGCGCGGCCGGTGGGCCGCGGGATAGGCCAGGAACCCCAGGTCGTGCACCGTCGCGACGCTGCGCCGCGGGTGCACCAGCGGCAGGACGTGGGCCGGCACGAACAGCACATCGGGCGGCCGCACGGCCATCTCCGCGCTCAGGCGCACGTGCGTCCACAGCCGGGGAAAGGGCATCGCCCTGACCTCCGCGCGCGGACCGCCGAAGAGGCCGTCCGGCAGCGGCTGCTGCGTGTAGAGACGGAACCGGTGTTCCGCGCCGACCTGCAACAGGCCGCGGATCAGGCGCAGCGAATAGTTCTCGGTCCCGGTGCGGTGGGTTGTCGTGGCCCGGCTGGCGTCGACGCCGATCAACATGTAACGATTATAACATAGCCGCTTCGATGTCGGCCAGCGTGAGCGGCCCGCCGCGCAGGATCGTCGGCGCGGCGCCGGTCAGGTCGAGGATGGTGGAGGGGACGCCGGCCGGACAGGGGCCGCCGTCCAGGATGAGGCCGATGCGGCCGGCGAGCTGCGCGGCGACCTGCGCGGCCGTGACGGGGCTGGCCGCGCCGGAAAGGTTGGCGCTGGTCGTGGCGAGGGGCGCGCCCGCGCCGCGGATGAGCGCGCGCGCGGCCGCGTGATCCGGCACGCGCACCGCGACCGTGTCGCCGCCCGCGGTGACGATGTCGGGCACGCGACGGCTGCGCGGGACGACCAGCGTGAGCGGGCCGGGCCAGAAACGCTCGGCGACGCGCAGCGCGGCCGGGGGCAGGTCCGCGGCGACGAGCAGCAGGTCTGCCGGGTCGGCCAACAGGATCGGGATGGCCTTGCGGCTCTCCCGGATCTTGGCGACGTAGAGTCTGCCGACCGCGGCCTCGTCCCACGCGATCGCGCCGACGCCGTAGACGGTGTCCGTGGGGAAGGCGACGAGCTCGCCCGCGCGCAGCAGCGCCGCGGCCCGCGCGATCGCCGGCTCGGACAGCCCCAGAACGGGGGTCAGGGGGTCAGCCGCGGCCATCGTGCGCCACGTATCTGTCGATGGCCGCGGCCAGGCCGTCCTCGGCGACGGGGGGCGCGACCCAATCCGCGACGGCCAGGGCCTCGTGCGATGCGTTGCCCATCGCCACGCCCACCCCGGCCCACTCGATCATGCTGGCGTCGTTGCCCGAATCGCCGACCGCCATCGTCTCGGAACGGGGAATGCCCCAGAGCTGCGCCAGATGGGCGAGCGCGCGGCCCTTGGATGCGGCCGGCGAGATCAGCTCCGCAAACAGGTCGTGCGACCGGACGACGCTCAGGCGGTCGCCGAAGCGCGCGCGCAGGTCGGGGACGAGCTGGTCGTTCTCGGTCGCCTCCGCGATGTACAGGCCCTTGATCGGGTAGCTGCCCGCCGCGCGGATCTGGCGGATCGCCTCCGGCAGGCTGGGGACGCGGCGCATGGGCATGCCGAACCAGCGGTCGTAGAACTCCTGCGGGCGCCGCATCACGGCGTAGTACATGGCGGTTTCGTCGTAGAGGGTGAGATCCAGCCCCGCGGCCTCGGCGTGCGCCAGCGCCTCGGCCAGCGGCTCCTCCGGCAGCGGCTCGACGAGCAGCGTATGCGGGTCGGCCTCCGCCAGCTCGCGCACCATCGCGCCCTGGTAGCAGATCAGCGGGTCGCGCAGGCCGAGAGCGCGCGCATACGGCAGCGCCGAGGCGTAGGTGCGGCCGGTCGCCAGCACGACGCGCACGCCGCGCGCCTGCGCTCGCGCCACCGCCTCACAGACGGCCGCGCGGGGCAGCCCGCCGTCCATGGCCGCGGTCCCATCGTAATCGAAGGCCAGCAGTCGAACGGTCATCGGCGGCTCAAAGCTCGATCACCGCGACCCGATCCAGCGCGGCGTAGTCCACCTGGATCTCGACGCTGGCCCCCGGCAGCAGCTCGCGCGCCAGCGCGCGCAGCGCATCGCCCTGATCCGAGCCGATCTCCAGATAGGCCCGGCCGCCGGGCCTGAGCTTGCCGCGGCCCTTCGGCGTCGCCAGTTGCCCCAGGAGCGTCGCGATCACCCGCAGGCCATCCGGCCCGCCGTCCAGCGCAAGCAGCGGCTCGTAATCCCGCACCTGGGGCGGCAGCTTCGCCAGCGCATCCGTCGCCACGTAGGGCAGGTTCGCCAGGATGACGTCCGCCGGCTCCGGCAGCGCCTCCAGCAGGTGGCCGGGCAGCAGGTGGACCTGTTCGACCAGCCCGTAGCGCCAGATGTTCTGCTCCGCAACGGCCAGCGCGGCGTCGGAGATATCCACCGCGTAGACGGTGGCCTCGCGCGCATTGCAGGCGATCGCGACCGCGATGGCGCCGCTCCCCGTGCCGATGTCGGCCACGACCGGCCGCCGGCCGTCTTGCAGCACCCATTGGATCTCGGCCAGCGCGCGCTCGACCAGCATCTCGGTCTCGGGCCGGGGGATCAGCACCCGCGGGTCGACCGTGATATCGAGGCCGTAGAAGGACTTGTGGCCGACGAGATAGGCCACCGGCTCGTTGCGCATCCGCCGCCGCACCAGCGCCTCATAGCGGCCGATCTCCGCCTCGGTGAGCTGGCGCGTGGGGTGGGCGTAGACCCACGTCTTGGTGACGCCCAACACGTGCGCCAGCAGGACCGCCGCGTCCAGTTGGGGCGACTCCACCTCGGCCTCGCGCAGCCGCCGCACCGCGGCCGGCAGCGCGCGTCCGACATCGCTGGTGCGATCCAACGACCAGGCGATCTCATAGCGCCCGTTGCTGCTCTCCGTCGTACCGTTCACTGGCCTCTCTGATATTCTCGTCTCGACCGTCGACACAAAATCATCCATCCCAGATGCTCAATCTTCGTTGATCGCCTGCAACCTCTCGGCCTGTTCCGCCGCGGCCAGCTCTTCGATAAATTCGTCCAGGCCGCCGCTCAGCACGCCGGCCAGGTTGTAGCTGGTCTTGCCGATCCGGTGATCCGTTACCCGGTTCTGCGGGAAGTTATAGGTGCGAATCTTCTCGCTTCGCTCGCCCGACCCGACCTGGCTGCGCCGCGTCTCGCTGCGCTCGTTCTCGCGGCGCTCCTGCTCCATCTGATAGAGCCGCGCCCGCAGGATCTGCATCCCCTTGATGCGGTTCTGGAGCTGCGACTTCTCGTCCTGCGAGCTGACCACCAGCCCGGTCGGCAGATGGGTAATCCGCACCGCGGAATCGGTCGTGTTGACGCTCTGCCCGCCCGGCCCGGTGGCGCGGAAGACATCGACGCGCACGTCCTCGGGCCGGATATCGACCTCGACCTCGTCGGCCTCGGGCAGCACCGCCACCGTCGCCGTCGAGGTGTGGATGCGGCCCTGCGCCTCGGTCACGGGCACGCGCTGCACCCGGTGGACGCCGCTCTCGAACTTGAGCTGCGAGTACGCGCCGCGGCCGCGCACCTGAAAGATGAGCTCCTTGAACCCGCCCGTGCCCGTCTCGTGGTGGCTCAGGATGTCCGTCTTGAAGCCGTGATCCTCGGCCCAGCGCACGTACATGCGGAACAGGTCGCCGGCAAACAGGGCCGCCTCGTCGCCGCCCGTGCCCGCCCGGATTTCGACGATCACATTCTTGTCGTCGAGCGGATCCTTGGGCAACAGCAGGAGGTGCATGCGCGCCTCGCGGCCGGCCTGCTCCGCCTCCAGCCGGTCGACCTCCGCCTGCGCCAGCGCGTTCATCTCGGGGTCGCCGTCCTCAGCGAGCAGCAGCAGCGCGCCGGCCAGCTCGTCGTTGGCGGCCAGATACTGCCGATAGAGCGTGACCAGCTCCTCGATCTCGGACTGCTCGCGCGCCAGCTCGGCCATCCGCGCCGAATCGGTTGCCGTGGCCGGGTCGGCCATCAGCCGGTTCAGTTCCTCATAGCGGCGG
>MWBF01000059.1 GCA_002068935.1 Chloroflexi bacterium ADurb.Bin325 | reverse complement strand
TGTTTCAATCGCTCGGTCGCGATTCAACTCGGTCTAACGTCAGACCCCGCATAGGAGAGGACATGGACGATAGTTTCAATCGCTCGGTCGCGATTCAACTCGGTCTAACCAGCGGCTGCTGTATACCGTCGCATGGGATACAAGGGTTTCAATCGCTCGGTCGCGATTCAACTCGGTCTAACAACACGTCTTCCCCTTCTTCGAGGTCGGCCCACATTGTTTCAATCGCTCGGTCGCGATTCAACTCGGTCTAACTGATAACGATCTGGCGGGGCAGGCGTCCGGAGCGATGGTTTCAATCGCTCGGTCGCGATTCAACTCGGTCTAACGCGTACCCTCAAGCGCCAGGGCTTGTTGGAATAACAAGTTTCAATCGCTCGGTCGCGATTCAACTCGGTCTAACTCGTGTAAGGAAGGTAAGTGGGACGCGCAGGCAAAGAGTTTCAATCGCTCGGTCGCGATTCAACTCGGTCTAACCGCGGCGCAGCCGCGCCGCGTCCGGGCCGGACACCGTTTCAATCGCTCGGTCGCGATTCAACTCGGTCTAACCCAAGCTCGCGGCCGACGAGGCCCGCGGCTGGCAGGTTTCAATCGCTCGGTCGCGATTCAACTCGGTCTAACAGGTTGTAGGCAGCCTCCGCGTCCGCGTCCGAGCCGGTTTCAATCGCTCGGTCGCGATTCAACTCGGTCTAACGGCCCTTGCGGGGTAGGCGGTCAGACCCCGCGATAAAGTTTCAATCGCTCGGTCGCGATTCAACTCGGTCTAACTTCGCCCCCTCAAGCCAGGTCTGCCAGGGCGAAACGGTTTCAATCGCTCGGTCGCGATTCAACTCGGTCTAACATCTCCCGATAAGTTGCGTTCGGGTTCCCCCGAACGGTTTCAATCGCTCGGTCGCGATTCAACTCGGTCTAACCGCTCGCTGCGCCAGGGCCGAAAACCCACTGGAGAGCCAATCATGGCGGCTGTTTTCAGCATATTCCTCTCCTGAATAGCATTCTGTGACCGCTGCTACGGTTTGAATGGGCGATTTCACCACCGGCTTTTCATGATGCGAGCGGCGGTTCAACCGACGGCTCAAACCCGGCCTGCGCCGGGCAAAAAAACACAGCGCATGCGCTCTCTAATGAAGGCGGCCGCTGCGAGCGGCGATGCTTGGCCAGGCCCCCGCTCCGCCGCTCGCTGTCATCATGGCGATAGCCAGCTAGATGATGATGGTCACCGGGTCGGATGGCTTGGGGCCGCCGATGGTCTCCACCTTGCCGCAGCAGGCTCCGCACAATGGGTAGAAGCGCACGCTGTCTTCGTCCGGCCGGATCTGTTTGCGCAGCCGATCATGCAGCAAGACGAGCTCCTTGGCGTCCAGGAAGCACTCGAACAGGCTGTACTGCGTCCACTGCCCGAAGCCGCACAACGTCTTATGCACCTTGGTCCGCCGCCGGTCGTGCGGGATGTCGTAGGCGATGATGTAGAGCATCCGGCCTTCCGCTTTGCCTGCCATTCTACACCTTTTTTCAACGCGCGACAAACGGCCGATAGGCCGGAATCTCACCGGTAAGCGTCTTCGCCAGCAGGCGTACCTGCAGCTCCAAACAGCGCCCGTAGGTGGCCTCATAGGCGAAGGTCGGGTGTTTGACAGTCTGGTTGAGCCGCTCCTCGAACTTCTGGAGAAACTTGCGCCGGCCGGGGTCGGTCATGCGATGGGCGCCCAGCTCGGGGATGAAGTCCTTTTCGGTCAGCACTCGGTTGTTGATCACGGTCTGCACCACCGAATCCACGATGATGGGCCGGAATTCCTCCATCAAGTCCAGGGCCAGCGCTGGCTTGCCATACTGCGACGAGTGCAGATAGCCCACGTAAGGGTCGAGCCCCACCAGGCCGATGGCCGAGAGCATGTTGTTCATCAGCAGGGTGTAACCGAAGCTGAGCATCGCGTTGACGGGGTCCGTGGGCGGCCGCTTCCGGCGTCCGGCGAAGCCCATTGGCTCATGCAGCAGCTTGGGGAAGGCGGCGAAGTAGATCGCCGCGGCCGCCCCCTCCAGCCCCTGCAGCGTGCCCAACGGCGTATCGGCCTGGGGCCGCGTCGGATCGACGTGCACCTCAGCAGGCACGGCCAGCGCTTTGACGCTGCTGATGACGCCGGCCATCTGTTCGGTGGCGGCCGCCAACGCCGGGTCGGCCAGCTTGCGGTTGGTGCGCAGCAGTTGCGTGCGCTGATTGGCCAGCTTGGCGGCCACAAATGCCTGTGCCAGCCCCATGCGGCGCGCATAGTCGTTATGGGCGCGATGCTGTTCGATGCGCAGCAGGCCGTTGCGCGAGAACCCGGACGCCAGTCGGCCCGCGAACTGGCCGTTATAGGTGCAAAAGCAGATATCGGCCTTTTGCTCCAGCAGCGCCAACAAGGCGGGCGTGGTGAGAGTGCTATCGGCCAGTACGACGACCTGGTCGATCTTGAGCAGCGGCACGCGCACATCCCGCGCGGCCGTGTTTTGCTCTTTGTTGGCCGGGATCTTTACCACCAGCGTGTCGCCCTCTTTGCGCACGCTGGAATACGGCTCCGTGAGATAAAGGGTTGTCATGCGTCACCGCCACAGTCCAGTCGCTCCCAAAAGTCGTCTTCGGTATCCACGCCGTGAAAGGTCGCTTGCAGCCGGCCCACCACCTGCCACCCTTCGGCGGCCAACTCGTTGACCGCGGCCAGGACCGTGCCGCGGTCGATGGCGGCGCTGTGGGTGACCCGGAGCGGCTCAACCTCGCGCTCAGCCCAGCGAACGGCCTGGTCCAGCGGCGCATAGCAGAGGTAGGAGATGGTGGCCGTCGGCACCAGCGCCAGATCGCCTTCCCGGTCCAACACCAGGAAGACCTGGCCGCCTTGCTCGCCGTTCGCCAGATCGAGCGGGAGCGGTCGCCAGCCGCGCCAGCGGATCACGGGCAGCGCGCTGGCGGCTTGGCTATCACGGCTGTCGCGGCAAATCATCGGTCAGCTCCTTTCGGCGGTTAGCAACTGCTCCGTCTCTTTGGGCAGGCAGATCGGTTCGATGCTGCACTCCCCACAGCGGGCCCGTTGGCGGGTGTGCGGCGGCAGGGCGCCGGCCTCCAGCAACGCGTACGCGCGCCGGATTGCGGCCTCGGTTCTGGCGCGCAGCTCCTGCGTGAACAACACCTCGATGCGGCGGCGCGAGCGATAGTAATAGATCTCGCCCAGCAGCGTCGGCCGGCCGGTCTGCTCCTCCAGGCATAGCGCCTGGGCGCAAAGCTGCACCTGGTCGTTGTCCCAACGCCCCTGCTTGCCCCGCTTGTACTCCACCGGCCGCAGCACATCGCCGGCCTCCTCGACCAGGTCACAAAAGCCGTTGATGCGTAGCCGATCGGAGAACACGGCCAGCCGGCGCACCACCCGCCCCTCCTCGATGCGTTCTGTGCCGGGCTGGTCGGCGTGTTCATGGCGCAGCGCACCCTCCAGCAGCGCCGCGTTCACCGCCAACTCGCCCAGCACGTACATGTACCAGAACCGCCGCTCGCAGTAGAGCAGCTGGTTCAGGTAGCTGATGGGGAGATAATCCGGCAGTTCCATGGCCTACAACCGCCGCGCCTGGCCCATACCCATCGTCGTCTTGGTCCCAACGCCGCTGTAAAAGGCGAAGTCGGCCAGCAGGTTCAGCGTGCGCACGTGGGGCGAACCTGTGTCCAGCGCCTCGAAGGTCACATCGCCCAGGCCGCCGGGATAGGTGCCGCGCTTGATCTGATAGACCGCGGTCTGCCAGTTGCGCACTTCGCGGACGAAGACGTAGTCGGCGACCCAGGCCTCGAACTCGATGGGGATATCATCGCCGGTCAATCGGTTCCACGCCCCGCGCAAGGCCGCGAACACGTACTGGGGGATCGGGATCAGCACCATGCGCTGTCTGGCCGGCCCCTTCTCGCCCAGGTTGATCGCGGTGGGGCTGGCGAAGAGCATGCGGATGCGTGATTCGGCGCCCGCGGCCTGGCGCAGCGCGGCGGTGGTGGTGTAGCTCGCCCACGGGTGGCTGCCCGGCGTACCGAGCGCGCCCTCGACCGCGAAGGTCACATCGCCGATGCGCAGCCGCAGCTCCGGGCCGGCGGCCAGCAGTCGTTGCAAGAACGCGATGAACAGGGCCGGGTCGAGCAGCGTCAGCCGCAGCGCGGCGCGGTGACCGACCCGTAGGCGGTAGCCGGCCGCGTTGGGTTGCGCGGCGGGCAGGCCGCGCAGCGGCGAGATGGTGAACGGCTGGCGCGCGCCGCTGTCGTGCAGCCGGCCGGCCAGCTCGGGGTCGGCCGCACGCACCAGGTCGAGGAACGCTGCGTGCGCCAGCGCGCCCTGGGTCAGCGGCACATGGCCGTCCTGGGTCACGATCAGGTTGACGACGACGGCGTTCAGCGAGAGGGTCGGGTCGAATGTCATGAGCCGCTCCTTTGTGAGGTGAGACCCGAAGGTTTTGCACCCCTTCGGGTCTCACCCCAGACAAGCGCTAACTCGGGAACCGATAAGCCAGTTGGGCCGGCAGCCGGCGGGTCGTATCGCCGGCCGGCCAGGCCCACCAATCGGTCTGCACCACTGCATGATCCACCAGGCTGGCCGGCGGCATGGAGATCAGGTCGAAGGCGACCAGCCGGCCGCTCGCATCCAACGGATTGAGCGGGTAATCGGCGCGCGCCTCAGAATGCTTCTCGATCCGCGCTTCCGCCTCGGTATACATCACTTCTGCCTTGCTGCGCCATAGCCCCAGGCGAACCCACTTGGGCAGACGCAGCGCTTCGTGCTCGGACAGTATAGCGAATTCAAACACGCTGTCGGCGCTGATCTCCTTCGCTCGTCCGAACGATGGCGTGTTACGACTGCCTTTCTCCATCTCAACGTGATAAGCGTTGTCCGCGTACTTGAAGGTCGCCAACTGGTATTCGATTCTGACGCCGCGCGCCGGGGTGACGTAGATGCCACGTTCGTTCAGCGGCGATAACTGTTCGGCGTAACGAGGCGTTTGTACTGGGCTGAAGTATGGCGCGGTCGCCAGCCCCAACGCATAGGTCAGCGCATAGTTGTGCAGATAGCGGCCCGTTTCGTAGAGCCGACCGACCTCGCGCGTTGCGAAGAACAGGCTTTCGTGCAATATCAGTCGACAGGCGTAAACTCTCATCGGCAGCCTCCTGTGGTCGCCTTCTGGCCGGTCTGGGACCGAACCAGGGCGTTGTTCGGGCAGGCGTTCACTTGGCCGCTTTCGACTTCTTGAGCACGTAAGTTTGCGCGTATTTGCGGCTGTCACCGAACGCGGCTTCCAAGAGCTGCTTGACGGCCGCGGCGTCATCCAACCTGGCCTGCATCTGGCCGAGCAGCGCATCCAGATCCTTGCCGATCAGCAGTTGGTCCACAGCGACGCCATCCGCCTTCAGCAGGTCGGGCACCAGCGCCTGAGCCGTCTCGTAAGCGAGCACCGGATCGATCGGATCGGGCGGATTGACGGCGTTTTTGGCCTTCAGCGCGTCGTAGAGCGCCTGGGTGAACTTGAGATTCGAGAAGATCTCCCCGTCGGTGAGCGCGATCGCAACGATGTGATTGCTGACGGCGCCCGTGCGCGTGGTCTGTGCGCCATAGCGCCGGGTACGGAGCACGTTGTTGAGCGTATAGTCGAACAACGCCGCCGTCACGTCGCGGGCAGTGATCACGGCCGGGAAGATCACCTGCGGCCGCACGTGGTCGGCCTCGTTGATGCGGCTGGTCACAACGCCATCCCGGCTCATCGTCCCGCCTTCGTAGGGCGCGTTGAGCGTGAAGGCTTCATGCGACGAATCGTAGGCGGTCAGGCTGTAGCCGGTATCGGTGATGACTTTCGACTTTTCCGAACCCGCGTCGCCGATGGCAAACCCATAGGTGATGCAGTCCGGGCACTGTTTGCAGAAGGCCACATTGTAGTCGCAGATCAGGCGCCCCTGCGCATCCGTGTCCGCCTTGCCATCGGAAGGCTCAGCGCTCAACAGGCCGTAACGGCGCAGCAACTCACGGCCCGCGAGCCGCTCCGGGGTCGTCTGTTTGCGCTTGAAGATCGTCAACCGTGTCATCTGTTCGGCATCCTGCAAGCCGGCGCGCACGCGGGCGGTATTCAACTCGCCGTCGGTCTGAAACACGGCGTACGAATCGGTCACGCGCAGCGCGATGATGTGGGCGTAATGGCCGGACGGTTTGGCCGGCACCGCGGACGGGAACCATTTGGTGTCGAGCGACATGTTATTTCTCCTCTTCTTAGGTGGCTTGGCGATCGTGCCATTCTTGAGCGGTGGCATCCACGTAGATCACTTCACAGGCGTTCTTGAGCAAGTTAAGCTGTTTGCCGCGCAGCGCCGACTTGTCGGCGCGCAGCGTGTCAAAAAAGATCGTGCCCACGAAATACTCGGCGAACTGCCGCATGGCCTCCTCGCGGCTTCCCCAGTCGCTGCCGGGCGCAAATCGACCATCGGCGCGGCCGGAGCCCACGCGATCCATGAAGTCGCGCAGTTCACCGCGCACGGCCTCCACCAGCCCTTCCCGGTCAAACAGCCGCGCATCGGCCGTCAGGATCGCCTGCGACGCGACCGTGATCGGCCGCAGGATACTGTTGGAGTTGCGCCGTTTGGCCCGATAGAAGCGCATGTACTGGGTCGTCAGTTCTTTAGCATGGCTCATGCTATCCCCCCCTTTCAGTGTGTCGAGGATATCTACCAATTGAAGATACAGGTGCGCCTTGTCAACCGTGATCGCGTCCAGGCCCTGCGCACGCTGCCATTTCTTGAGATAAGCGAAGGCCCATACCGGGTCGCCAGCCAGGTTGCGGGCCAGCGGCGGCAGCGTGTGCCAGCGATAATCCCCCTTGGCGAAGTTGGCGTTGCCGTCGAGATGTACCAGATAGGCGGCGGTGAGCGCCTGCAACTCAGGCAAGAGTTGCCCGAGGGGGATGCGTTCGCGGCCCAGGATGTCTTTGACAAAGTCGTGGGGCGCATCCATGAACACCGTTTCATCAAGTTCGTCGGCCTCGGTCAGTAAAGGCATTGAAGATTCGGTCGCAACGACCTTCACGTCCAGCGCCAGCGGCAAGGCCAGCGCCAGAAACGCCGGGTTCACCCATGCTTCGGCATCTTTGGCATCGCGGCCGGGGGGCGGCACCCCCAGGAAGAAGAAGGTGACGGGCTCCCCCTTCGGGAATTGCAGCCGAAACATGCGATCCCCTGCCGGGTCAGCGGGGGTTGGCGCCAACATGAGCGGCCCTAACTGTTGGAAATCCCGCGCCGTGATGTGAAGGGTCTGCTGTCCGCCTTCCTCCGCCAACAGCGCCTTACGCACCGCCGTGAAGCTCAGATGTCGAATCTGTTGGTAGGCAAGCTCCATCTGCGCCAGCGTTTCCGGCGTGAAGAAGTAGGTCGGGTAGAAGTACAAGTAGCGCACCCGCCGGCCCTCGAAGCGTCCCCCCGCAACGGCCTGACGATTCATCAGGATTTGGCGCAGCATCATCTCGATTTCACAGATACGGCAGATATTGCGGATCGCTTTCAAACTGTGCAGCGGCTGCTTGTTCGAGTAAACCTGCGGCGCAAACAGGATGCCGGCCTCGCGTTGGGGGCCGATCTCGAAGGATGAAGAGCAGAGCGAACAGACGGCTGTGGCGCCGCGGCCTTGCGCCTTGGCCATGCTGTAGCGGGCCAGTTCTGCGGCGGCCGCCTGCACAACGTCCATCGTCTGCGCGGTTGCATCCTGCGGGCCGAAACTCAGCACCTGCGTGACGTAGGTCCGCAAATCGTCCCAGCCATCGGCCGCGATCTTCTGTCCAGCCGTGATCGCCTGGACCTCTACCGCGATCTTGTCGGCAAGCTGTTCGACCTTTTCCCGCCACTCGGTTGACGAAGCGCCCTTGCCGGGGCCCTTGAGGTAGCACCCCGCGGCGTAGTACCAGGCGTAAGGCACGCCGCCCGCCTGCGGGTAGGCGGCGATCGCATCGAAAGCAGGTCGCTCCCCCCGCAACCCCAATTCGTCCAAAATCAAGCCTGTCACATCGAGTTCCGGCGCGGCCTCTCCCGCGATCCTGGCCGCCATCGCGCAGAACTCGGCCAACTGATCGACGCGGATATCGTCCGGCAAGGCCACATCCGTGCCCGCCGGAGCCATCGCCTTGTCGGCCATCTTGGCGAAGCGTGTGCCGGCGGAAGGCGCCTTGCTGTCGGGGATGCGTTTGAACGCAGCCGCCGCGGCCACGCGTATCCGTTCGTCAGGTGCAAAGTGCAAATCGTAGTAGGGCGCGTATTTCAAGCCCTTGCCGTCACGCGAAAAGCCGGTCAAATTCGTCCGAAGATGTTGTCCGCACGCCTGGCGAATCCTCCCGATCACATCTTCAGCCACATCGCTCAACCGTGGCATGGCCGTCGCGCGCGCTCGATCGCGCACCAAGTAGACCACGCCACTCGGCGCATACAACAACGGGACGCAGTCCGGCGATTCCAGCGCCGCCATTGCCGCGTTGTGGATGAAGTTCGTAAGCACCCCGCGGTTTTCGGCGACGTGGTGGTAGAGCAAGCGCGCCTCACCGTTCGACAGATCGGCGATGAGCTCGGTGATGCTCCGCGTCGCGGGCACCTCGCGGGGCGTGCGCGCGATATAAGCGATGCGGTCCGCCAGCGTGCCCAGGTCGGTGGCCAGTTGACGCGTTCGGCCATCCAATGCCAGCCGCGGCAGGGCGCTCAAGTTGAGCATGGTGCCCCAGCGCACCTGTGCATTGCACGCCAGGTAGATCAAATCGTGCAACCAGGGGTCCACGCCGCCGATAGGGGCCAAGAAGCCATCCAGGCCCAGCCGCGTGCACCATCGCCGGAAAATATCCTCGACCAGCGGCAGATGCCTGGCCGGGTTGACCGTGTTGTGCGCCAGGCCGACATCCTCCAGCCAGGCGTCCACCTCTGGCAGCTTGAGCCAATCGTGCAGCGTAAAACCAGCGCAGAACAGGCGGTAGGCGCGTTCATCGAACCGGTTCATCTGCGGCGCGCCCCACGCCCGGAGCTGGCGGGCGATGCGGGCGGTGGGCAGCAAGCCGTTCACCAGATGGGCGCGCATGCTCTGTTCGTGCCGATAGCGCGCCACGTCCGCATCGGTCTTGCCTTCGGCCAGCCGGTCGGCGATAAATTTCTCGCCGCCTTTCGCCGGGGTCAACGCCAGTTCGGTCGACAACGGCCGGGTGACGTGCGTGACGTAGTCGAGCAGCACGTTGTCATCGGGCGCAGCCTTGACGACGGCCGCGCGCATGAGGGCGGAGAACATCGGTTCATCTGCCAGGCGCACGTCCTCCGGTGCTTCCATGGCTTCGTCGGCGAGAATTTCGGCCGCTACGGCGTCTTCATCAACGCCTTCCGAGATCTCATCAGCAAAAGATATCGGCGTCTTAGAGGGAGATCTGACCATGAGCCACTCCTTTCTCAGCAGATCACTGCCCCGCCGCCGCAGGGAAACCCGCGTTCCTCGATAGCGGCATGCAGCAACAAGGCATCGCGGGCGAACGCGATGCTGCCTTCCAAACCATCACGCGAAATGAATGGGTAAACTTCGAACATCGGCGGCAGGTAAAGCTTGTAGATCAATTCCTTCGGCGCGCACAGACACAGCAGCGCCACGAACTTGCGTTGGCGCAGGTGGCGGTTGAGCTCGTCCAGCCAATCCACAAAGGGCACCTCTAGCGTGACGCCGGCGATCACTTGCACCTCGCCCCACCGCTCGGCTCCCCACGCGCCGACCTCTTGTTGCAGCATGATGGTCACGTTTTTGCGCTCAGAGCCGATGCCGCGCAGCCGGAACCAGCCCGCCATCCCCTCGACTTCCGTCGGCGTCAGGTCGGCGCCGTACGCCCTGGCAACCCGGGCAAATTCCTGCGGCCCCAGCCACTCCAGGTCAGCATTGGCGGCGAGCATCATCAGATCGTAGCGCTTGACCTTGTCCCTCGCCGCCTCCTGGCTGAGGGTTTCATCTGAACCGGGCAACCTGGCCAAGGCGCTCTCGTCAATGACGCCGCAGTCGAAGGGGCTGCCGCCGCGGAAGGATTGAGCCTCTTCAACGACCTGTCTGGCTTCGGCCCTCAGAGCCTGGTAACCTTGCAGGGCGCGGCCGGTGCTGAGATGGAATACATCCCAGTAATCCGCTTTCAGACGCTCGCGCACATCAATATAGGAGTCCTTCACGGTTGGGTTGAATAGTTGCGCGTATACGTGCGCTGACTGGATCCAACCCCACTTCTGTGCGTACGATCTGAACTCGCACGGGACCGGATAGGCGCAACGGATCGCTACGCTCAAATGCTCACGGGTGAATTCTCCGTTGTCGGCCAGCAGAGCCGGGTCGGCGCCGCGCCCTGCAAAGAGACGCTCGTGCACAAAGCTCGGCACCAGCGCGTGGGCCGTAAACTGCTCGAAACGATGCCCGCGGCCGTCGTCGCTATGCCGTCCCAGGCGTCCCAGACGTTGCAAAAACGTGCCGGCGTCCCGGCTCTCGAAGACCAGGAAGTTGATACGGAAGTCCACGCCGACGTCCACCGTGGAAGTGCCCACCAGCAGGTCCGCCTCGCGCGAGGCCTTCCGGGTTTCAGCGCCCGCCAATCCTGTATTCGGCAGCACCGTCAGCCCTTCGCGAGCAAAGACGGGGCGCAACTTCTCCACCAGGCGGTGCGCCGCCGCGACGCTGTTGACGATGAACGCTCCCTTGGCCCCGGAGCGGTGCTCCTTAAAGAAGGCCAGCAGCGTATCCTCCAGGTGCGCCTCCGCCCACGCCTCAGCCCGCAGCGCCGAAAAGTTGATCTCGCTGCCCCGGAGGATCGGCCGCCATAACGACTCGTCAGGAGAATCGAACGTGTGCAAGTAAAACCCATCGGCTGCCGGAGCGATAGTTTTGACGCGGAAGCCCGCCCGCTCCAGGTATTCGCCCAGCAGCCCGCCGGGCGTGGCCGATAGAAACAAGAACCTCTTGGGCTGAACCTCGCCCGTGATGGCGCGGATCAGCAACATGGCATTGATCACCGCCACGATCTGCGGCGCCTGAAAGATGTGGAACTCATCGAAGACAAACAGGTCAAAAAGGTCCAGCAATCGTCCGAACAGCGCGTCGGGCGCATCATCGCGTCGCGTGTAGAAAAACTGGGCCATGTAGTGAACGATATCCGGGTTGGTCAGCAGGATCTCGTTGTTGGCTGCCAGGCTTCTGATCACAGCGGCTTTGCGGCTGAATTGGCCGGCGGCCACGATCTCGCGCAACCGATCCCCGGTCATCGTCGTCGCGCGGATTTTACCGTGCTGTTTCCACTGGTCAACCGCCTGTGCAACCTGCCGCTCCTGGTCGCGCACCAGTTCGTTCGTTGGGTACATCATCAGCAGCGACCGGCTGTCAACCAGTGTCTGAAGTTGAGCCGCCAGGCTCTTCCCATCCCCGGTCATCGCCGTATTGATCACCACATCATAATCGCCGCTCGCCAACGCATCGTAAGTGCTCAGTTGGTGGCGGCTCAAGCGCAGGTCGTCCGGACGTGACTGCTTGATGCGGTGGGGCACGTCGCTTTCAGCGGTAAGTTTCGAGTATACCGGCAAGGTGGTGATTCTCACGCTACGCTCCATCATCGGACTTCGTCTCGATTATACAACACCCTATAGACCACAAGTACGGCCTGATCCCGCTGCGAGCAGCGAGAAGTCATGAGTCAATCCGCGCAAAAACGCAGGTCCATATTACGGGTCCTCAAACGCCAACAATCCATAATTCTTCGCCATCGCGGTCACCAGCTTGCGCATCTCCCGCAGCACCTCATCCCCGCCCAACACTGTGCAGCTATCGCCGTAGTGCAGCAGCGTGCGCGCGGCCCCCCACGGGTCATAGGTTGTGCCCGCAACGAGCGCGGCGCCGTCTGCCAGTTTTTCCACCTGCATATCGGTGAAGTGACGGCTCACCCCGTGGTGCACGGCCGGCGCGGCCAGCCGGTAGCGCACCGGGTAGCTGCGCCGCCGCGGGCGGCCGGGCGGCAGCCGCTCGGGCAGCACCCGCAGCATGTCGTCGTCCACGATGCCTTGCAGCCGCAGGCGGCGATACTGATTGTGCGTGATCTCCCCGCGCGGCTCCCCGCGGCTGTAAAGGGCGAAACACTCCAGATAATAGTGGCCATCCCGGAACACGATCTCATGCGGCTCTACCTCGTGATAGCGCGGTTCTCGTTCGGCCGGCGTAGATGCGCTGTAGCGGAAGCCCAGACGTCGCCGCTCCGCGATCGCACGCTGCACCGTATCCAACACGCGCGGGGCGACCGGCTGCTCGTCCAGGTCGCGCAGCAGGATCGACACCGCCGGCCGCCGGGTGCGCGTCAGCCGTTCGGGAGGCAGGAGCGCTCTGATCTGATCCAGAAACGCCCGCACCCGTTCAGCCTCCGGCCCACCGCTGGCGAAGGCCGCGTGGATCGTTGCGATGGCGGCCAGCGCGTTGTCGTCCAGATCCAGCCAGGGCGTCTCTCCCAGGCTGGCCAGTCGGTAGCAGCCCAGCGACCGGTCGAAGGCGACCTGGATGCCCAGATGGGCCGCCAAGGCTGCACGGTCGTTCTTGAGCGCGTGTGTAGCGGCGGTCTCCGACGCGCTGTAGGCTTCCGGGCCCACGACCAGACGCACTGCCTCCAGGAGTTCTTGTTTTGTCGCCGGCCCGCGCAGCAGCCGGCGCACGATGGCCAGGCTGCGTTGGAGCACGAACCAGGACGTATTACGATCGCCGCGCGGGCGAGAGGGGGGATCGGACATCATCATGGCCGCCTCTGTAAAAGAAAAAGGCCGCCGTCCTCCGAAAAAAGGCGACAGCCTCGCTCGACCGTCCCGTACAGCATTGCTACAATGAAGGCTGCAACGCCCGGTCCCTGGGGCTCATTGGGAATCCCTTTGAGACAGGAGGTAGGTTCAAAGCCGGCCGATGTTGCCTGGCCGGCTTCGTTTGTTGACTGCGGCACATTATACTTCGACTTATGCCGGCGCGCAATTGCGCCGGGCGGTGAGCCTGTATCGTTGCCATGTTCTGGACGAGCCTCACAATCAAGTGAAACCAGGGTTGGCCAAAGCAAAAGACTCAACCGAATACGGGACGCTCCGGCTCAGCAACCATCCCGGCCGCGTTGCCGCGCCAGGTTGCGTGAACGAAGTTATCCCGGTATAATGGGCGCAATTCATGCCCACATCCTGTTGGTCCCAGGGCTGGAGCATCGCCGCCGCCATCTTCGCACCGCCGCTCGTGATGAGCAAATGAGGCCGCGGCCCCTGCATCTTGTGGGACCGCGGTTCCTGTTTTCTGGTGCAGCTTGCAAGCGCCCCGCACAGGATTCTATGGGAGCGAACACCCCCATGAGCCAGGCCGTCATCGAGAACACGGTCCATCAACTCGCCCTTCCAGGAGCCCACGCGCCACTTTCGCTTCGGCGGCAAGGGTATCACGGCAAACATCAATCGGGTCGGCCGGTTTCCATTTTCGCTTCATTCGGCGCAATGATACACCCATGAAAACAAGGTTTTGAAGGTTTATGACGTTGCGAGCCGTTGAACGTCACTTATCTAATTACTCACGACCGAATAAAGGGGATTGACCTGTTTTGCAGCAAAGGAGCTGACATCATGCCCATCTCTTCCATCACCATCAGCACGGCTTTCGACCTCCTGCAGGATGAGATCGCCGCCCACCTTACCGGATTGCAGGCCGAGATCGCCGACGCGACCAAACGCGGCGCTTATGAAAAGGTTAGCCGACTTGCCAAAGCCTGTTCCGGGCGGTTGATGAACGTTAACAATTTAACCGAGCAAGTCAGTTCGTGTATAATCAGTTGCGGAGGTAGCCTTATGCCCAAACCA
>MWBF01000058.1 GCA_002068935.1 Chloroflexi bacterium ADurb.Bin325 | reverse complement strand
GAGCGAAGCGCAGCCGAAGGATGCGGCCCTCACGTCCGCTCCTTCGACCGGCCTTTCGTCGTCAGCCACGTCGAGCCGTACAACCCGCTCAGGATGCTCCGTCTCGCTTATGGGAAGCTTCTGGAAGCACCCTGAGCGCACGGCATCACGTGGTGATGCCCGGCGTCACGCAGCGACACACGCAGTGCGGGCGCAGTCGAAGGGGCGGCGCAGGGGATCTGGAATTGTGCCCTACAGATAATATGTCATGCGTTGCAGGCCGACCACCGGGTCGATGTACTGCACCCGCACGCTGGACGGCACGGTCAGCGTGATCGGCGCATAGTTCAGGATGGATCGGATGCCCGCCTCGATCATGGTGCGCGCCACCGCCTGGGCCTCCTCAGCGGGCGTGGCGATGATGCCCACGGTGATGTTGTTCTCGTGGATCATATCCGCCAGCTCGCTGATAGGCTGCACCTTGAGCCGGTCGACCCCCATCAGCTTGCCCACCTTCTCCGGATCGTTGTCGAAGATGGCGCGGATGACGAAGCCCTTGCCCTTGAAGCCGTTGTAATCCGCGATGGCCTTGCCCAGGTTGCCTGCGCCGACCAGCACGACATCCCACATCCGATCGACCTTGAGGATCTGCCGCAACTGATCGTACAGGAAGTTGATGTCATAGCCGGTGCCCTGCTTGCCAAACTCGCCGAAGTGCGAAAGATCCTTGCGAATTTGCGCCGACGAGATGCCGAGCCGATCGCCCAATTCCTGCGACGAGGTGATCTGTCGGCCTTCGGCGATCAGAAAGCTGAGCGCGCGCAAATACACCGGCAGCCGGCCCACTACGATATCGGGGATCGTTCGTTTTGTCATTGTTCCTCCGCGTTTGTCTGCTCACATGGGCGCTCGGCGGCGTGAGCCGCCGAGTCGTGCGTCCCCTGTAATAGCTTCGTGTTTCTCTTGTGAATGTTCGAATGCATTCTATCACACGTTCCGTCCTTGTGCAACTCTTGACAAGGGGATTGCACTCCGCGCCACATCCCCCCCGAATGTCCGCGATCGGCGGCCCTTGTGGTATGATAGGATGGTGGGCCTTCGGCTGCGGAGCCTATCCGCATGCGTTCATGCGGAGATCGTGCAGGGCCCCGATGGGCAAGTTCAGGGAGTGTTCATGAAGAAGCTCGGTCTGGTCGTCCTGATCCTGGCGCTGCTGGCCGCCGGCGGCTGGTTCTTCTCGCAGCGGCTCGACCCCGCCTGGAGCGTGGCCACCGTCGTCCGCGGGGATATCGCGGCCACCATCAGCGCGACGGGCGCGGTGCTGGCCGAGCGGGAGGCGACGCTGGCCTTCCAGTCGGCGGGGACCATCGAAGAGGTCGCGGCCGCGGTCGGCGAGACCGTGACCGCGGGCCAGGTGCTCGCCCGCCTGGACGCCACAGACCTGGAGCTGGCGGTCCGGCAGGCGGAGATCGGGGTGCGCCAGGCCCAGGCGCAGCTCGCTCAGTTGCAGGATGGGCCGAGCGCCAGCGACCTGGCGGCCGCGCAGGCCGCGCTGGCCAGCGCGCAGGAGGCCTACCAGCAGTTGCTCAAGGGCGTGGATCAGGATCAGTTCGCCGCGGCCCGCGCCCAGGTCGAACAGGCGCGCGTGCAGCTCGACCAGGCGCAGCAGGCCTATGACAAGGTGAAGGATCGGCCCGACGTGGGCATGCTGCCCCAGTCGTTGCAGCTCCAGCAGGCCACCATCAGTTATGAGGCCGCGGAGGCGCAGTATCGGGTCGCGACCAAGGGCTCGACCCCGGCCCAGCTTGCGCAGGCCCAGGCGCAGATCGCCCAGGCCCAGGCCAGCCTGGATCGGCTGACGCAGGGGCCCTCCCAGGCGCAGGTCGCCATTGCCCAGGCCGGCGTGGATCAGGCCAGCCTGGCCCTGGAGCAGGCCCAGCGGCGGCTCGACAACGCCGTGTTGACGGCCCCGTGGGACAGCATCGTGACCGTGGTCAACGTGGTGTCGGGCACGCTGGCGCAGCCGGGCGCGCCCGCGTTCCAGATCGCGGATACGAGCCGCTTCCACCTCGATGTGCAGGTGGATGAAATCGACGTGGCCGCGATTGCGCCGGGCCAGGACGCCACGATCGAGATCGACGCGCTGCCCGACCGGCCGCTGGCCGGGCAGGTGTCGCGGGTCGCGCCGGCCTCGGACATGCTGGCGACCGGCGGGGTGGCCTATCGTGTGCGCATCGACATCGGCAACCCCGACGCGCCCCTGCGCGCGGGCATGAGCGCGACCGTGACGATCATTGCCAGCACGCGGAAGGACGTGCTGCTGATCCCCAACCGCGCGGTGCAGATCGAGCGCGAGACCGGGCGCACTTTCGTCGAGCGGCTGAACGCCGGCGAGCCGCAGAAGGTGGAGGTGCGGCTCGGCCTGCGCGATGACGCGCGCGTCGAGGTGCGCGAGGGGCTGGCCGAGGGCGACGAGCTCGCCATCCGCACCATCTCCACGTTGGAGCGCCTGCAACAGACCTTCGGAGGGTTCTGACGTGGTCGTGTCGCTCGCGCCCGCGGCGCCGGCCGGCCCGGACATGGCCGCCGGCCCCGTTATCGAGATCGAGGGCCTCACCAAGGTCTACCAGATGGGCGATGTGCAGGTGCACGCGCTGCGCGGCGTCTCGCTGACCGTCTGCCAGGGGGAGATGGTGGCGATCATGGGGCCGTCCGGCTCCGGCAAGTCGACGCTGATGAACATCATCGGCTGTCTGGATCAGCCCACGGCCGGGCGCTATCGGCTGGCCGGCGAGGACGTGGCGCGGCTCAACGATGACCAGTTGGCCGATATCCGCAATCGGCGGATCGGCTTCGTGTTTCAGAGCTTCAACCTGCTGGCGCGCACGGATGCGCTCGCCAACGTCGAGCTGCCGCTGATTTATTCGGGGACGCGCGTGGCCGAGCGGCGCAGCCGCGCCCGCGCCGCGCTGGACATGGTCGGCCTGGGCGACCGGCTGCATCACCGGCCCAACGAGCTGTCCGGCGGCCAGCAGCAGCGCGTCGCCATTGCCCGCGCGCTGGTCAACCGGCCCAGCATCATCATGGCCGACGAGCCGACCGGCAACCTGGACTCCAAGGCCGGGGCCGAGGTCATGGGCATCTTCCAGCGGCTGAACATCGAGCAGGGCATCACGGTGATCCTGGTCACGCACGAGCCGGATATTGCCGAGCACACCCGCCGCATCGTCCGGTTGTACGACGGGCTGATCGACAGCGACACCCAGGTGGCGGAGCCGCGCGTGGCCGGCGATACGGCCTATGCGGCGCGCCTGGGCCGGCCGCGGGGGTGCTGAGCCATGAGCATCGTCGAACAGATCCGCCTCGCGCTGCGCGCGCTGTCCGTCAACAAGCTGCGCTCCACGTTGACGATGCTGGGCATCATCATCGGCGTCGGGGCCGTCATCACGCTGTTATCGGTCGGCCAGGGCGTGCAGGCGCTCGTCGCGGATCAGTTGCAGAGCATCGGCACGAACCTGCTGTTCGTCGTGCCCGGCAACCTGGATCGGGGCGCGATGGGCCGCGGCTCGTCCGGGCTGACGCTGTCGCTGAAGGACGCCGAGGCCATCGCGGACCCCTTCAACGTGCCGGATGCGATGGGCGTGGCGCCGGAGGTGATGGGATCGGCGGACGTGAGCTATGGCAAGATCACGCTGCGCCTGACCGTCTCGGGCGTCACCCCGTCCTACGAGTGGGTGCGCAACTTCCCGGTCGCCTATGGCAACTTCATCGATGTCACCGATGTGAGCACGCAGGCGCGCGTCGCGCTCCTCGGCAGCCGGATCGCGGAGCGCTTCTTCGAGGAGTCGGACAGCTATCCGATCGGCGCGACCATCAAGATCAACAACATCCCGTTCAAGGTCATCGGCGTGTTGCAGCAGAAGGGCGGCACGAGCGGGCCGGGCGGCAACCAGGACGAGACGATCCTGGTGCCGCTCTCGACCGCGCATCAGCGGCTCTTTCCGCGCTTCTACAACCGCCAGGGCGAGGCGATGTTGTCGGTGGTGTATGTGCAGGTGGTCAGCGAGAATCGCATGGAGGCCGCGGCGGAGCAGATCGGCGAGCTGCTGCGCCAGCGCCATGCCATCCGCTTCCAGGACGAGGCCGACTTCACCGTCATCAACCAGCAGGATCTGCTCTCGATCTTCGGGCAGATCACCGGCGTGCTGACCATCTTCCTGGGCGCGATCGCGGGCATCAGCCTGCTCGTCGGCGGCATCGGCATCATGAACATCATGCTGGTGTCCGTGACCGAGCGCACGCGCGAGATCGGCCTGCGCAAGGCGGTCGGCGCAAAGCGGCGCCACATCCTCCTGCAATTCCTGATCGAATCGGTGGTGCTGGCCGTCATCGGCGGTCTGCTGGGCGTCGTGCTGGGCGCGGCGGGCGCATTCGGCATCTCGCGGCTCCAGAGCGACCTCCACGCGGTCGTCACGCCCCAGTCGATCCTGCTGGCGACCGGCTTTTCCGCCGCGGTAGGCCTGTTCTTCGGCATCTATCCGGCGACCAGGGCCTCCCGGCTCAACCCAATCGAGGCTTTGCGCTACGAATAAGCTCTTGACCGCGGCCCCGGCGGGCAGGCCTGGCCGCTGGCTGGGCCTCTCCCTGCTGATCGCGGCCCTGACCCTGGCCGCGTGCGGGGGGCTTCTGCCCACGCCCGCGCCGCCCACGCCGACCCCGCTGCTGCTGGCCCACGCGGCGGGCTCCGAGGAGCCGCAGCCGCGGCCGGCGACGCCGATCGCTGCGTCGCCGGCCGCGGCCCGGCCCACGGTCGCCGCGCGGCCGGCCAGCCCCACGCCGCCGCCCACGGCCGCTGCGTCGCCGACCGCGGCCCGGCCCACGGCCGCCGCGCGGCTGATGGCGGTGGGCCGTCGCGCCAGCATCGTTTTGCGCGCGGATCCCGCGGCGACGGCGGCGGTCGTGGCGCGACTGGACGGCTCCGCGGTCCTATGGGTGGAGGGGCGCACGCCGGACGGGCGCTGGCTGTGGGTCAGCTACGGCGACGCGGGCGCGCACGCCTGGGCCGCCGCGGCCGACGTGCAGGTGTTCGGCGACCTGGCGGCCGTCGCGCAGGAGGCTGCGGCGGCCGCCCCGCCGGCCGCGGCCCCGCAGGACGCACCCCGGCCCACCGCTACGGCGGCAGCGCGGCTGCCGGGCAAGATCGCGTTTCAGACCGCGGCGGGCGGCGACATCTATGTGATGGACGCGACCGGCGCAAACCTGCGCCGCGTCACCTACGGCCTGGACCCGGCGCTCTCGCCCGACGGCGCGCAGCTTGCGTTTGCGCGCTGGGACGCGCCCCATGGCGTCTTCGTGATCGACCTGGCCACCGGCGTCGAGCGGCGCATCGCCAGCGCGGACCGGCCCCGCAGCCCCACGTGGCAGGCGAACGCCGCGACGCTGGTCTTTGCGCAGGTGAGCCGCGATGTGACGTGCCGCCAGACCCCCTTCGGCTGTCTGACCGACGAGGCGCTGCGGCGGCAGTTCGGCGGCCACGACTGCGTGAGCAGTCCCTTCGGCCAGTACTGCATCGGCGACTTCCCGGTGACGCAGATCTCGGAGACGGGCCTGGTGCAGGCGGCCGTGCAGGGCGAGGGCCGCCTGGATCTGCCGGCGCTGAACGATGCGCAGTCGCCGGCCTGGCATCCGCAGCGCGCGGAGGTGCTGTATCGCGGCGGCGGCGGGCTGCAAATAACCGCGCCCGACGGCGTCACCCGGCTCCTCGTCAGCGACGCCAGCATCAATAGCCCGGCCTGGTCGCCGGACGGCTCGCGCATCGCGGTCCAGGTGCAACTGCACGACCACACCGACATCTTCCTGCTCGACGCGGCGGGCAACCGGCTGGCGCGGCTCACCGCGCCGGCCAGCGCCATCGGCGCGGCCGCGGACAACGTCGCGCCGGCCTGGTCGCCCGACGGCCGCTACCTGGCCTTCCTCAGCAACCGCGACGGCGCGTGGCGGCTCTATCGCATGAACGCGGACGGCTCGGACCAGGTCCCCCTGGCCCCGGCCGCGCTGGCCGGGCTGGCGCTGCGCTACGATTTTGCCGCGGAGCGGGCGGTGAGCTGGTCGCGCTGAGGCCGATATCGCCCAAACAAATGTTCGTTTCGCGCATCGCGAATTTGCCATTTTTCGTCTTGTGCGGTACACTGCTCTGGCTTTACAGTCGCATCGACGCATCCCATCTGCGCAGAAACGAGGTATTGTCATATGGCCGAAGCCGGCAAGATCAAGGCACTCGATACGACGCTCGCAAGTTTGAAGAAGCGCTTCGGCGAAGGCACTGTCATGAGGTTGGGCGAGGCGGAGCGCCTGAAGGTGGCCGCCATCCCCACCGGCTCGCTTTCGCTCGATCTGGCGCTTGGGATCGGCGGCGTGCCGCGCGGCCGCATCACCGAGATCTACGGCCCCGAATCTTCGGGCAAGACGACCGTCTGCCAGCACATCATCGCCGAGGCCCAGAAGATGGGCGGCATCGCGGCCTTCATCGACGTCGAGCATGCGCTGGATCCGGACTATGCGCAGCGCTGCGGCGTCAACGTGGATGAGCTGTACATCTCGCAGCCGGACACGGGCGAGCAGGCCCTCGAGATCGCCGAGGCGTTGATCCGTTCCGGCGCGGTGGACGTGGTCGTGATCGACTCGGTCGCGGCGCTCGTGCCGCGCGCCGAGATCGAGGGCGAGATGGGCGACAGCCACGTCGGCCTGCAGGCGCGGCTGATGTCGCAGGCCCTGCGCAAGCTCGTCGGCGCGATCAAGGCGAGCAACACGGCGCTGATCTTCACGAACCAGATGCGCCAGAAGATCGGCATCATGTTCGGCAACCCGGAGACGACGCCGGGCGGCCTGGCGTTGAAGTTCTACGCCAGCGTGCGCATGGACATCCGGCGCATCGAGAGCATCAAGCAGGGCGGCAACTCGGTAGGCAACCGGACGCGCGTGACCGTCAAGAAGAACAAGGTCGCCGCGCCCTTCCGCCAGGCCGAGTTCGATATCATGTATAATCGGGGCATCAGCAAGTCGGGTGATTTATTAGACCTTGGCACAAATATGGGTATAATAGAGAAACGTGGCGCCTTCTACAGCTATGGGGATTTGCGGCTGGGGCAGGGGCGCGAAAATGCCAAGGAGTTCCTGGAGCAGGATCTCGGGCTGGCCCAGCGGATCGAAATGGCGATCCGCACGGCGGCCTCGTTGATCCCGGCCCAGGCGGTCGAGGCGTCCGACGATGATTCGGACGACGAGGCCGACGAATAGACGCCTGAGGGAGTGAACGCAGCCGACGCACGGGCGTGCGCCCGACGCGCGGCTGCTGAAACCGAGTTGATGCCCACCGTTAGCTGCGACGGGAGCAGCGAGCGGAAGCCTGGGGCTGCGGCGGATGTGACGGGCCGCGGCCGGGCGTTCCGGCGGGGGGCGGCTGATCACAGCGATTGTGAGAGTCATTGCACGCCACGCAGCGGCGTTGACCCCCAAAGACTCGCGGGAGTGGATCGTGTTGACCGATCGCCTGGTGACTTAAGGCTATCACAGGCTGAAAGTTGCATAGGGGCAGGCAGATGCCCGGCCCGCCGGCCGTTCGTTCTGGTCGGGGCCGGGGCCTCTGTGACGGCTGGCGCAGCGCCTTCGCTGGTGAGGCGGCCTGTGCCAGAGGGCCGAGCCGGACGTCCTGTGTTCGAGGTCGTCTGGCACTCTCCGTGTCATTAACCTGGCGCGTTTGACGCTGTTGCGCGAATCGTTTGCCGTAGGCGAACGTGCGCGCATTTGGCGCGTCTCGGACAAGAGCTGTGGACAGGACCGTTAGTGCTGTCGCACGGCTCTTTTTGTTTTCCGCCGCGACTGAGGGTTGATCTTTTGGCCGGCACGATTACGAGCCTGCAATATCAGAAGCGCGCCGCAGACCGGGTCAACGTCTATCTGGACGGCCGCTACGCCTTCGCGCTGCCGGATCTGGTGGCCGCGGGGCTGCGCATCGGCCAGTTTCTGAGCGATGTGGAGATCGCAAAGCTGGCGGCCGCGGACACGCAGCAGAAGGCCTATGACCGGGCCGTCCGCTTTTTGAGCTTCCGGCCGCGCAGCGTTGCGGAGGTGCGCCAGCATCTGGCCCGGGCCGAGGCCGGCTACGGCGCGGAGCTGATCGAGGCGGTGATTGCGCGCCTCAGCGCACAGGGTTATCTCGACGATGCGGAGTTCGCCCGTTTCTGGGTGGACAACCGTCAGCGTTTTCGGCCGAAGGGGGCCCCCGTGCTGCGCCAGGAGCTGCGCCAGCGCGGGCTGGAGGGCGACGCGATCGAGGCGGCCCGCCCGCGCGCCGAGCGGCTGGCCGCGCTGGCCCAGGCCGACCCGCCTGCCTTTCGACGTAAGCTGACCGACTTCCTCCTGCGTCGCGGCTTCGGCTATGACGTGGCCGAGGAAGTCGTAGAAGCGTTATATCAGGAACTCACCCATAACTTATGATGACGTGAAAGCGAGGAACCATCAATGTTTGCAGGAAGTCCAGGCCTACGAATCGTAGTGGACCTGCTGACCTTCCTGGTAGCCGTGGTTGTGGGGGGAGTCATCGGCTATCTGCTGATGAAGTCCCGCCAGTTTCAGGCCCGCACCGAGGCCGACGCCGTCGCCCGCGATGCCGAGATCGAGGCAAAGCGGCTGCTGGCGGAGGCCGAGAATCGGGCTAAAACCATCGAACTGGCTGCACAGGAGCAAAGAGTTCAGGTCCTGGAGGAGGCCGAGCAAGAGTTGCTGCGCCGCCGACGCGAGGTGGATCGCGTCGAGGAGCGCCTGCAGCGTCGCCAGGAGTCGCTGGACGGCCGGCTGGAGCAGTTGGAGCTGCGCAACCGTAAGCTGGATCAGCGCCAGGCCAAGCTCGACAAGCGCGAGGCCGACCTGACCAAGATCGAGGAGGAGCACCGCGCCGAGCTCGAGCGGGTCGCCTCGATGACCCAGGAGGAGGCCCGCCACGAGCTGCTGACCCTGGTGGAGCAGAACATCCGCCAGGAGATGGCGCGCAAGATCCGCGAGATCGAGGCCGCCGCGCTGTCCGAGGCCGACGAACGCGCCCGCCAGATCATCGCCCGTGTCCTGGAGCGCGTGGCGTCCGATCACGTCTCCGAGACGACCGTGACGAGCGTCCCGCTGCCGAGCGACGAGATGAAGGGCCGCATCATCGGCCGGCAGGGCCGCAACATCCGGGCCATCGAGCAGGCGACGGGCGTGGATCTGGTCGTCGACGACACCCCCGAAGCCATCATCGTCTCCAGCTTCGACCCCATCCGCCGCGAGGTCGCGCGCATCGCGCTCAGCCGTCTTGTCCAGGACGGCCGCATCCACCCGGCGCGCATCGAGAAGGAGGTCGAGAAGGCCCAGCAAGAGGTCGAGAAGTCGATCCGGGACGCCGGCGAGCAGGCGGTCATCGAGGTCGGCATGCAGATGCTCCACCCGGAGATCGTCAAGCTGCTGGGCCGGCTGAAGTATCGCACGAGCTACGGCCAGAACCAGCTTGCCCACGCCGTCGAGGCGACGCACATCGCGGCGATGCTGGCCGCGGAGATGGGCGCAAACGTGCAGACCGCAAAGATGGGCGCGCTGCTGCACGACATCGGCAAGGCCGTCAGCCACGAGGTGGAGGGCGCGCACGCGCAGGTGGGCGCGGATCTCGCCAAGCGGTACGGTGTGCCGGCGGATGTCGTCAACATCATCGCCTCGCACCACCACGAGGTGGATCAGCTCACGGCCGAGGCGGCGATCGCGACCGCGGCCGACGCCATCTCCGGCTCGCGGCCCGGCGCGCGGCGCGAAGCGCTGGAGACTTACGTCAAGCGCATCCAGGCGCTCGAGGAGATCGGCAACTCCTTCAAGGGGGTGCAGCAGACCTATGCGATCCAGGCGGGCCGCGAGGTGCGCGTGATCGTCAAGCCGGAGGATGTGGACGACCTGGCCTCCATCCGGCTGGCGAAGGATATTGCCAAGCGCATCGAGGATAACCTGGAGTATCCGGGCCAGATCAAGGTGATGGTGGTCCGCGAGACGCGGGCCGTGGAGACCGCGAAATAAAAACACCCTCGCCCGCGACTCTCCTCCTGGCCCGCGGGCCGGGAGGGGGCCGCGGGGCGAGGCCTCACCCCGCGCGCTGCGCGACGACGCCGACGACCATCGGCCGGCGGCGGGTCTCCTCGTAAAAGAACCTGCTCAGCGCATCCTGGGCGCGCTCGATGATGGCCTGTCGCCGGCGCAGCCCGCTGCCTTGCAGCGCGGCCCAGGCGCGCTCCGCGGCGCGATCCAGCAGCTCCCCGCTCTCCCGCAGATAGACAAACCCGCGCGAGACCAGCTCGGGCCGGCCGTTCGGCTCGCCCGTGTCCGGGTTGACCGGGATGACCGCGATGACGAAGCCATCGCGCGCCAGGATCTCGCGCTCGGCCATCACCTTGGGGCCGATGTCGCCGACGCCGGAGCCTTGCACGAAGACGTTGCCGCTGGGCGCGCGCTCCGCCGCCTGCGCCGTGTCCCTGGCGAACTCCAACACGACGCCGTTCTCGACAACGAAGATGTTCTCGCGCGGGACGCCCAGACGCTCGGCCAGCCGTGCGTGCGCGTGCAGATGGCGCAGCTCGCCGTGGATCGGCACGAAGAAGCGCGGCCGGATCAGCGACAGCATCAGCTTGAGCTCCTCCTGGCTGGCGTGGCCGGAGACATGCACCGGCATCAGCGGCGGATAGATGACCTCGGCCCCGCGCGCGATCAGCCGGTTGATGACGCGTGCCACCCCTTCCTCGTTGCCCGGAATCGGCGTGGAGGAGATGACCACGGTGTCGCCGGGCTTGACCTCGATCTGGCGGTGCGTGCCCTCGGCCATGCGGGCCAGCGCGGCCTCCGGCTGGCCCTGGCTGCCCGTCGTGATGATCACGACCCGTTCGTCGGGCAGGCGCAGCGCCTCCCCCAGGTCGATCAGCAGGTCGGGTGGGACTTGCAGATGGCCGAGCTCGCGCGCCATCTCGGTGGTCTTGACCATCGAATAGCCCGCCACGGCCACCGCCCGGCCGTGCTGCTGCGCCGCGTCGAACACCTGCTGGACCCGGCTGAGCAGGGAGGCGAAGGTCGCCACGATGATGCGGCCCTGGGCGTTGCGGAAGATCCGGTCGAAGGCCGGCTCGATGACCGCCTCGGACGGGGTGTAGCCGGCCCGTTCGGCGCCCGTGGAGTCGCTGAACAGGGCCAGGACGCCCTGTGCGCCCAGCTCGCCGAGCCGCGCAAAGCCGGGCTGCCCCCCGCGCACGGGCGTGTAATCGAACTTGAAGTCGCCCGTATGCACGACGACGCCGACGGGCGTGTGCAGCGCCAGCCCCACGCCGTCGGGGATCGAGTGGGTGATCGCCAGGAACTCCACGCGGAAGGGGCCCACGGTGAACGATTCGCCCGGCAGGATGCGGCGCAGGTTGAGGGCCTCGCGGCCCGGATACTCGGCCAGCTTGGCCTGGATCAGCCCGCCGGCAAGCCGGGTGGCATAGACCGGCGTGCTCGCGGGCAGCACGTCGTTCAGGAGATAGGGCAGCGCGCCGATGTGATCCTCGTGCCCGTGGGTGATGATGACCGCGGCCACCCGCCGCGCGTTCTGGCGCAGATATGTAAAGTCCGGGATGACCAGGTCGATGCCCAGCATATCGTGTTCCGGAAACATGATGCCGGCGTCCACCACCAGCAGGGTGTTGCCATACTCGAACAGCATCATGTTCTTGCCGATCTCGCCCAGGCCGCCCAGCGAAATCGCCCGTAGTTTTTCTGCCATGTTTGACTTCCTCGGTGGCTCTGCGCTATGCTTGCGCAGACGTCACAGGAGGCATTATACCACTATGCAAGTTGATCCGGTGAGCCTGATCGGTCGAACCGTGCGGCTGGAACCGCTCGCCGAGAGCCATGTGGCTGACCTGGCGGCCGTCGGCCTGACGCCTTTCATTTGCCCGGCAGCCTGTATTGGCGATTCCCTGGGCTTCTGATTGTAAGCTTGCCGCGTTGACGCGGCGTCCATTTGCCGTTATACTGCCGCCGATACCGCGAGGCGACTCATCGAGAGGAGGCGACACTTGGACGAGAACGGCGATCAGCGCAGGCCGAGGCACCATCCTCGTACCGCGGCGCGCGTGTTCAGCGGCGAGGCAGTGGTCATCAGCCCTGCTGAGAATATGGTGCGCATGTTCAACCCGGTCGGGTCGCGCATCTGGGAGCTGGCGGACGGCCGACGCACCGTCGAGGAGATTGCGCGGCGACTGACGGAGGAGTACGCTGTCGAGCTGGCCGTGGCGCGGGCCGAGGTGAAGGAGTTCGTGGACGCGCTGGCGGCTAAGGACTTGCTGACTTTTGACGAATAATGCTGGCCAGCCTGAGCATCCGGTCGTAGTGTCTGTGGATGTGTTCGTGAAATCGTGCAAGAAAGGTGTATCGATGAGATGGCAAATATTCCGCTTCATCTGAGCCTCGGATCCGTCACCGTCGATTCGGCGGCGGCGCCGGATCGCGGATTTCCCGGCTGCGGCGCGGTCATGGAGCCGCGCGACTCCTACGACGCCCTGCTTTCCCGCCTCGGGAAGGAGCATGTGCCCTTCACCGTGCTGTGGGAGCTGACGCATATTTGCAACCTCAACTGCATTATGTGTTATAATGTGCCTTTAAAGCAGCCTGAGTTGTCAACGGCGGAGTGTTATGACATCCTGGAACAACTGGCCGAGGCCGGCACGCTGCGGCTGATCCTGACGGGCGGCGAAATCCTGTCGCGCCACGACTTCTTCGATATCGCCGGACGGGCGCGCGAGCTGGGCTTTGCGCTGGATCTGAAGACCAACGCCACCATGATCACCCCGGCCATCGCGGATCGGCTGGCCGAACTGGCGCCGGTGCAGGTGGAGGCCAGCCTGCTCGGCGCGACGCCGGAGACCTCCGATGCTGTTTCGGGCGCGCGTCATTCGCTCGAACGGGTCCTGCGGGGGGTAAAGCTGCTATTGGAGCGCGGGGTGCGCGTCAAGCTAAATACTTTGCTGCTCGATTTGAATGTTCATGAGCGCGCACAGATGCTTGACTTGGCGCAAAGCCTTGGTGTATACTATGAACAAGTTTTGAAGGTCTCTCCAGCAGATGATGGCAGCGACGTTGCAGGCCTTCACCAGTTATCGCTGATGCAGATGGCGGACGCCCTGGTGGCCGACCAGACGCCGTTTACGCCCAGGCAGCCTGCGCCGGCGGCCCGGACGTGTGGCGTGGGGTTGTCGTCCTGTCTCATCAGCCCTTATGGCGTCGTTTATCCGTGCATCGAGCTGCGCATTCCGGCGGGCAGCCTGCGCCGTCAGCCCTTCCGGGAAATCTGGACCACGGCGCCGATCTTGCAGCGGCTGCGGGCCAACCACACCTGGGCCAATCTGCCCGAGTGTTGGACCTGTCCGATCAACACCTATTGCGAAGGGCGGTGCGCTGGCATTGCCTGGAAGGAGCATGGCGACCTGTACGGTGGCCATCTGACCGCCTGTCAACAGGCGCAGGCGCGTTATGCGCAAGTCAATCCGGGACAGCCGATCCCGCAGACGCCCCTGCAGGCGAAGATGGGTGTGGCGCCGGCGTTCGGCATCGTGAGCATCGAGGAGTCAGCCAGTCGATTCAACCTCTGAGCTGACGTTGGGTTGCACCCTCGGCCATCTGCATCGGCAAGATCTGCGTCGAGGATTGGCTGCGGCGATATGTTCCGCTTGAATAGTCATAATGGAGAGTGCTCATATGGATACAAACGTGTTGAATTTGCCAGATCGGTCGGCACCGGACGCGCGCAAGGCCTGGGAATCCCCGTGCATCGTCTTGGAACGCTCGCTCCAGGTGTCGGCCCAGGGCGGGCCTCCTGGCGGCGCGCCGAATGGCTTCATCGGGCCGCTGGGCACGTCCGGCGATCAGGGTAACTGTGGCTACCCAGGGTAATCCATATTTTGTATGCTTCGCGCAAGCGTAGCGCCTGATAATACAGCGACCGCCCTCACAAGCGGCGCATGACCACGGAGAACACAATGCGACGATCTCGCCCCTCTTTTGGGCGCGGCGCGGCGTGGACAGCCTTGTGGATATTGCTCCTGGTGGGCAGTATAGCCGTGCCGCCTGGCACGGCTTATTCGTTCACCGGCGGTGATCCCACC
>MWBF01000057.1 GCA_002068935.1 Chloroflexi bacterium ADurb.Bin325 | reverse complement strand
CCCCGCCGAGGTCGCGACGCACTGGGCGGGCCAGGCCGCGGCCTGGCTCCACGTCGTCAACCTCGACGGCGCGCTGACCTTCACGATGCGCCGCGCGGCCCGAACCGACGGCGCGGGCTGCGGCGATCCGTTGCCGATCAACCTGCGCCGGCTGGCCGACATCCGCGCGGCGGTCGATCTGCCCATCCAGTTCGGCGGCGGGCTGCGCACGCTGGCCGATATCGAGCGCGCGCTCGACATCGGCGCGACGCGCGTCGTGCTCGGCACCGCGGCCGTGCGCGAGCCGGAGCTCGTGGCCGCGGCGGTCGATCGGTTCGGCGCGGCGCGCATCGTGGCGGGCATCGATGCGCGCGACGGCTTCGTGGCCGTCCACGGCTGGCAGGAGACCTCCGCGCTCGATGCGCTGACGGTCGCACGGCAAATGGCCGACTGCGGCGTCGTGCGCATCGTCTACACCGACATCGGCCGCGACGGGATGCTGTCCGGCGCAAACGTGGCCGCGACCGCGGAGCTGGCCCGAGCGGCGGGCCTCCGCGTCATCGCCAGCGGCGGCGTCGCGTCGCTGGACGACATCCGGGCGCTGGCCGCGCGCGCGGCCGAGGGCATCGAGGGGGTCATCGTCGGCCAGGCGCTCTACACCGCCGCGTTCACGCTGGCGGAGGCGCTGGCGGCCGCCGATGCCACACGCGGCGCACAGGAGGAGTGATATGTTGGCCAAACGCATCATCCCCTGCCTCGACGTCAAGGAGGGGCGGGTCGTCAAGGGGGTCAAGTTCCTGGAGCTGCGCGACGCGGGCGACCCGGTCGAGCAGGCGCAGGTCTACGACCGCGAGGGCGCGGACGAGCTGGTGTTCCTCGACATCACGGCCAGCCACGAGCGCCGCGACATCGTCATCGACATGGTGCGCCGCGTGGCCGACAGCGTGTTCATCCCCTTCACCGTGGGCGGCGGCATCCGCACGGTGGACGACATGCGCAACCTCCTGCTCGCGGGCGCGGACAAGGTGTCCATCAACTCCCCGGCCGTGCGCACGCCGGAGCTCATCACCGCGGGCGCGACGCGCTTCGGCAGCCAGTGCGTCGTCGTCGCGATCGACGGCCGCGCCCGCGATGACGGCGGCTGGGAGGTCTACATCGACGGCGGCCGCGTCCCGACCGGGCTGGACGTGGTGGCCTGGGCGCGCGAGGCGGAACGGCTCGGCGCAGGCGAGATCCTGCTGACCAGCATGGATGCGGACGGCACGCAGCGCGGGTACGACCTGCCCATGCTCTCCGCGGTCACCGCGGCGGTCAGCGTCCCGGTCATCGCGTCCGGCGGCGCGGGTGCGCTGGCGCACTTCGCGGATGCGCTGACGGTCGGCGGCGCGGACGCCGCGCTGGCCGCGTCGCTGTTCCACTACCGGCAGCTCTCGGTGGGCGAGGTGAAGGCGTACCTGGCCGGCCGCGGCGTGCCGGTGCGAATGACGGGTGATGAGTAAGGAGTAATCAGTAACGAGTAAGAAGTAATCAGTAACGAGTAAAGAGTAAGACCCCACGACCGCATTACTCTTTACTCTTTACTCTTTACTCTTTACTCTTTACTCGTTACTCTTTACTCGTTACTCGTTACTAATCACTAATTCCGCGCCGGAGGTCAATCGTGGAAACCGCAACCTTCGCAGACCTGCGCTGGGACGAGCGCGGGCTGATCCCCGCGGTCGTGCAGGATGCGACGACGGGCCAGGTGTTGATGGTCGCGTGGATGAACGCGGACGCGCTGCGGCTGACGCTGACGACCGGGGAGACGCACTTCTGGAGCCGGAGCCGCGCGGAGCTCTGGCACAAGGGCGCGACCTCCGGCAACACGCAGGCCGTGACCCGCGTGTACGTGGACTGCGACGGCGACACGCTGCTCGTGCAGGTGCAGCCCGCCGGCCCCGCGTGTCACACGGGCGCGACATCGTGCTTCTTCCGCCGGCTGTGAGGGGGCGGTCAGGGACTTGGTAAATGTGGCCGCGGGTTCAACCGCCCGTTCCAGGCTTTCAGCCAGTTTCTCAAGTCGCGGGCAGATCCTCGCGCGTGACGCCTTCAAGCTCCAGCGCCAGATCCGGGCCGTAGGCGCTGGCGGGCGTCTGATAGCCGGGATGGATGTCGCCAGCCAGCACGCGGCGCACGATCAACAGGGCCGCGGCCGCGGTCAGCGTGTACGCATGCGGCGTGCGCATCCGGCTGGCCGCGCGGTTGCCCGCGGCGTCCGTCGCCTCGCCCCAGAGCAGCGAATACCCGGCGGCGCGCTGCGCATCGGTCGGCCCCTCCGGCAGCAGCCCGACCAGCGCCCGCAGCAGGCGCTGGCCCGGCCGCGTGCCCAGCGGCCTGCCCAGCACCCGCGCGGACTTGAGCGCCCACTGCGCCGCCCTCGGCACGGCCACATAGGTCTCGATGTTCGGGATGCCGGTCGAGCGGTAGGCCGTCGCGAGGTCGCCCCAGGGGATCGTCACGCAGGAGACCGGGCCGCCGCCGAAGTCCACGTCGCGGCTCTTCCAGCCCGCGGGGACCGGCGTGATGATCCCGTCCCGGCGCACCAGCCCCGCGCGGTTCACCATCTCCGCGCCGGTGATCGCGGTGCCGCGCGACGAGCCGCCCGCGGGGCTGAACGCCAGCGTAAGGTGGGTGGCCGACGGCAGCCGCCGCTTGAGATGCGCAGCCAAACAGTCGGACGGCACGACGTCGAAGCCGACGCTCGGCAGCAGCATGACCCCCGCGGCCCTGGCCTCGGCGTCGCGGGCGACCAGCGCCTCGTGCTCCGCGATCTCGCCCGTGATGTCCAGATAGTGCACGCCCGCGCGCAGACAGGCCGCGGCCATCGGCGGATAGGTCTGCGAGAACGGCCCCGCACAGTGCAGCACGGCCGTCACCTCGCGCAGCGCAGCGTCCAGCCCCGCCGCGTCCTCCAGCGCGAGCGTGCGGCCCTCCAGCCCAAGCTCCTGCGCCAGCGCGGCCACCTTTGCCGCGTTGCGCCCGGCCAGGACGGGCCTCAGCCCCTGTTGCACGGCCATGCGCGCGGTCAGCCGGCCCGTATATCCCGTCGCCCCGTAGAGCATGAACGTTTCAGGCATATGTCCCTCGCGGCAGGATGTAGGGGTAGGGCCGGCGCCGCAGCCGACAGATGGCCCGATCGAGCCGGCGGAGCATCAGATAGGTGCGCCAGATCGAGGCGTCGTAGCGATGATAGCGCCGGAGCTCATCCGGCATGATCGGTTTGAAATGGGTCTCCTGCCGTTCGGCCAGGAAGAACCAGTTTGCGCTGTCGATCAAATCAAGGGTCAGCTCGGGGCGGCCCGCCTGCTGGAACCCGGCGATGAGATCCAGCGCGACGCGGCGGAAATCGTAATACCGGTTCAGCAGCTCCGGCAGGAAGGTGCGGCGCACCAGGGGCAGCAGCAGGAGCGACGCGCTGCGCAGGAACAGCTCCGGGTCGAGCTGCTCCTGCCCGCGGCGGCGCAGCAGCGGCGCGCTCGTGTCGATATACAGCAGCCGCGTCCGCTCGGACAGCGCGTTGTGTGAGGGATCGTAGCCGCTGGCCGCCCAGTGGGAGATCCGCGCATCGAAGCCCAGCTCCAGCTCGGCGTGATGCGCCCGGTTAAAGTCGAAGATCTTGGCCGTTTCTTGCAGCGCCAGCAACACCAGCCGCGCGACCTCCGCGGGCGCAAGGCGGCGGGCGACCGCGTGGCCCATCAATTCTTCGGGCACCGGCTCCCGCACCAGATAGACGACCGTGCGGCCCGTGCGCTCGTTCGGGACCTGCACCGCGATGGAGGGGACGACCCGCACCCTGGCCCGCTCGCCGAGAAGCCGCATATAGCGCCGGTGCAACACGATATAGCGCTCGGCCTCGGCCGCGGATTCGAACATCGGCATCCGGCCGCAGACCAGAAAATCTTGCGGCCGGTCGCCGATCATAAGGGTCGGGCAGAGCTCGCTGTGGCCGACCAGCCGCGCCGGGATGGCGCTTCGCTCCGGGCGGTACGGGTCCAGCCCGGCTTCGAACCGTTGCAGCAGATCCAGGTTGACGCGAAGTTCAGGCATCGGGCGGTCAGAGCAGATGCGGTCTCACACGACGGATGACTTCGAGCGATGCGACGGCTTCGGGCACGGTCAGCTCCAGCACGAGCGGGCCGCCGTACTGCGCTTCGGCCAGGCGATCTAACAGGCGGCCCAGATCCAGATCGCCCAGCCCCAACGTCTGATGATCCTTGCCGTAGACGATGTCCGTGCCCGGCGTCCAGCGCGGGGAGTCGTGCAGATGGATCTCCGCCAGCCGCGGCAACAACAGCTCCAGCGCATCGAACAGATCCAGCGGGCCTGAGAAGCCGGACAGGACATGGCCCGTATCCAGGCAGAAGGAGAGGTCGAGCGCCTCGGCCAGCTCCACTGTCAGCTCGAACGGGAACTCGATGGTCTCGATCGCCAGCTTGCGGGAGGGCAGGCCCGTCTCGGCCAGGATGGCCGCGAGGCTGGCCTGCGCCCGCGCCTGGAACTGGCGCAGGATGACCTGGCGGGCCAGCTCGGGCAGGCGCATCCGGTAGAACTCCGCGGCCAGCGCGCCGGTTGCGTGAAAGACGTAGACCTCGGGATCCAGCGGCAGCGTCGCGCGGATGCAGTCCACGGTGGCCTGCACCGAGCCGCGGCGCACCGGGTCGAGCAGCGTGGAGGGCTCGGACGACCAGAGGGGCAGATGTACGGTGTATGTCAGCCCCGTCTCCGCCTTCAGCGCGGCCAGCCGCTCGATGGCCGGCGGCGCAAAGGTGTGCGGCATGAACAATACCAGATCGCCGCCCAGCTCGATGGGGTCGAAGCCGCGGCCGTGCAGGTCGCGCGCGAGGCCCGCGTGGTCGAAGTTCGCGACATACGCGGGCAGTTCCGCCGGGCTTAGTTTCGAGGGGATCAACGCACCCAACTGCATAGCCATGATGCCGAAGCGCATGAAGACCTCCGCTGCGATGAGTTTGCTTCGTGGGACGGTCCGGCCGTCTGGCGCAGTATAGCACGCGCGGGCCGCAGCCGTCCAACCGAATTTGGCCCCCATCCCGCAGGGGGCGAGGGCCGGGTCAAAGAACGCTGATGGCCATGAGCAACGCCGATTTCGGAGCTATCGCCCCGGGCTCACCGCTGGCCGTAGACGTGGGTGTAGCGGTGGTGCAGGCGGGCGACCTGGTCGGGCGGGATCTCCTCCGGCGCGCCGATCTGTAGCGCCAGCCACACCGTCGCGGCGACGTCCTCGGTCATCACCGCGGCCTTGACCGCGGCCAGCGCATTCGGGCCGATCGTGAAGACGCCGTGGTTCTTCAGCAGCACCGCGGGCGAGCTCCCGATGCTCTCGACGACAACCCGCCCGATCTCCTCGCCGCCGATCAGCGCAAACTCCCCGCAGGGGATCGGCCCGCCGAACTCGTCCGCCATCGCGGTGAGCACGCAGGGGATGGGCCGGTTGAGCGCCGCAAACGCGGTGGCATAGCGGGAGTGCGTGTGCACGACCCCGTTGACGTCGGGGCGATGGCGATAGATGTACAGGTGGCTGGCCGTGTCGGACGAGGGCGACAGCGCGCCCTCGACGACCTTGCCGTCCAGGTCGACGACGACCATGTGCTCAGGCCGCAGATCCTCGTAGCGCACGCCCGACGGCTTGATCGCCACCAGGCCGCTCTGAGGGTCGCGCGCGCTGATGTTGCCGCCGGTCCACATGACCAGGTTGTTCTTGGGCAGCTCCAGGTGCAGCCGCCACAGCTCTTCTCGCAGGGCTTCCAGCATAGCGCCTCACTCATAGCAGGATTCGAGCCATTATAGCGCGGGTTGCCCGACTTCCCGTAACCTGCGCCATAAAATAAACGTGCGATGCACGCGGGGCGCATCGCACGTCCTTCGTTTCACCGTCGACGCGTCATGCACCCCGGCTGTTCTCCGGCTGATACAGGATCTCCTTGACCAGCAGCGTGCGGTTGCCCGCGGGGACCTTCCACTCGAAATGATCTCCCACGCGATAGCCCAACATGGCCGTGCCGATAGGCGCGAGCACGGAGATGCGCATCTGGGCGATGTCGGCCTCGTCGGGGAAGACCAGCTTGCACACCATCTCCTCCCCCGTCTCCACATCGACCAGCCGGGCCTCCGAATGCATGGTGATCACGTCGTCGGGCACATGATCGTCATCGACCAGCACCGCGCGATCCAGCTCGGCCTCCAGGTCTTTGAGCTCGGAACGCTTGCGCGGGTCATCCCAGGCGACATCCTCGATAAACTTGCGCAGTTGCGCCATATCGCGTTCCGTGATTCTGATCTCGCGTGCTGTTTTCATAGGTTCTCCTCGATGATACGGGCTCCAGCCAGCGGACATCCTGCCCGCGGCTGTGTTACCCGAACCATTATACCATCATGGACGGGGATGGCGAAAGGACGGCCGCGGCGGCGTCCCGATCGGAAGCGCCTCGAGTGGGGGGCGCATGCAGTGCGGACGCAGTCGAAGGGGCGGCCCTCACGTCCGCTCCTTCGACTGGCCTTGCGTCGTCAGCCACGTCGAGCCGTACACCCGCTCAGGATGCTCCGTCTCACTCATGAGAAGCTTATGGAAGCACCCTGAGCGGAGGGCGTCGCGCAGCGACGCACGCAGTCGAAGGGGCGGCCATTTTCGGGCCGCCGCTCAGGGCGCCTCCGGTGTTTTCAGGCCGGATATCGTCAACTGCGGCCGGACTTACGGACGCGCGGCCAGGCGTGGATCGCAAAGGCGAGACAGGCCACGGCTTGCAGCGCGCCGCCTAGCGCATTGAACCACGCGGCCGACAGCCACGGCGCCAGCGCCACGATCCACAGCGCGGCGTTCAGACAGCCGTAGGCCAGCCCGGCCAGCCAGACACGGCGGCGCTCCAGGCCCCAGCGCGGCAGGATCCAGTAGGCCACGCCCATCGTGAGCAGCAGGAGCCACCCCCAGGTCACCAGCGCGATATGCGCGGCCAGCCACTGCCAGCTGCCCGGGATGGGCCAGCCCTTGTTCCACAAGATCAGCGCGCCGAGCGTAACTCCCAGCACCAGATAGAGCAGCGCGGTCCTGACATACCAGCGGGCAAGCGTCGGCATGATGGCTCACCGATCCCGCGCGCTCAGGCTGCGCACCCGCGGCCAGGTGATGATCACAAAGACGACGACCGCGCCGAGCTGCAACGTGGCAGACAGCGGGAGCAGCGCCGCGATGACGGGGTTGGGGCGCAGCATGACCCACGGCTCCGCCAGGACGCGCAGGGCCAGCCCCACGTTCAGCGCCCAGAAGACCGCGGTGACGAGCCGCTCGTCGCCCCGCGCGTTCGCATCGCGCGGCTGCGACCCGGCCATATGAGGAAACATCCAGAAGGCCACGCCAAAGATGAGCTGCGTGGCCCAGCCGACTGCCAGGAGGTGCCAGGCGAGCGGGCGCAGGGCCAGCAAAGCCGGCGGCAGGTTGCCCGCGCCGCTGAGCGCCAGGCCGGCGATCATGCTGCCGAGCACGAGATAGACCAACGCACTCTTCACAAAAAAACGAGCCAGTTTCGGCATGCTATGTCCTCGTCGCTCGCCCCGCCGACCTTCGATCCCGTTCCGGCCAGGGCGAGTTGTAGATCAGAACCTATCCGAAAACCTGCTGAGCGCCCGGCCTCATCCCCTCGGCTCCCCCTCTCCTGACCTTGGCGAGCCTTTGGCTCGCACGTCAGGAGAGGGGGATGGGGGGTGAGGTAAGTCGAAGTGAGTTTTCGGATAGATGCTAAGATTCCCCTCCCCCAGGCGCGCTCAAACCCCGCCGAACGCCGAGAAACCGCCGTCCACCGGGACAGTCAGGCCGGTCACGAAGGCGGAGGCCGGCGAGAGCAGCCACAGCACCGTGCCGAGCAGATCCTCGGGGACGCCGAAGCGGCGCATCGGCGTGTGGTCGAGGATCGTGCGCCCGCGCTGGGTCAGCTCGCCCGTGTCCCGATCCAGCAACAGATAGCGGTTCTGCTCGCCCAGGAAGAAGCCGGGCGCGATCGCGTTGACCCGCAGTTGCGGGCCATAGTGCTCGGCCAGGTGCACGGCCAGCCACTGGGTGAAGTTGCTGATGGCGGCCTTGGCCGCGGCATAGGCCGCGACGCGCGTCAGCGGCCGCAGCGCAGCCATGGACGAGAAGTTGAGGATGACGCCCTCCCCGCGCTCGGCCATGTGGCGGCCGAAGACCTGACAGGGCAGCAGCGTGCCCAGCATGTTCAGGTCGAACACCATCCGCACCGCGTCCTCTTGCAGGTCGAAGAAGCTCAGATCCGCGTTGGTCGTCGCGGCGGGCCGGTTGCCGCCGGCCGCGTTGACCAGGCCGTGGATGGGCCCGAACTGCGCGGTGATAGTCTCGAGGGCCTGCATCAGCGCATCGCGCTTCAGGACATCGCCGTGGACCGCGACAGCCTGGCACGCGCGCGGGCCCATGCGCTCCAGCACGCCCGCGGCCGGGTCCAGGTTGCGGTCGAGCAGCACCACGTTTGCGCCGACGCCCGCCAGCGCACAGGCCACCTCGCCGCCGAGGACGCCCGTCCCGCCGGTCACGACGAAGGTCTTGTTGGTAAAGTCATACATCTGGGTGATTTGCTGGAGATCCATAATCTGCTCCGATAAGTGTTCATGGCCGCGACTGCGCCATGCGTGTTGTGAACGGCGCAGCGCGCCGCGCCATGCGTCAGCCGGCGAACTGCGCCGCGACGGCCCGCCGGTCGCGACGGCGCAGGAAATACTTGGTGATCTCCTCCGCAATGGCCGGGATGATCGCCAGGCCCAGCACGACCAGCCACTCGCGGGCGGACAGGAAGTGCGTGTTGAAGATGGGCTGCAAGAAGGGCGTGTTCACCACGATCAACAGCAGGGTGACGGACAGGGCGACCGCATAGAGCATCCAGCGGTTGGACAGGAAGCCCAGGCGGAAGATCGAGACACGCTCCGACCGGACGGTGAAGGCGCGGAAGAGCTCGCAGAGCGACAGCGTGACAAAGGCCATCGTCTCCGCGGTCTGCACATCCACCCCGCGCCAGTTGAAGCGCAGCAGATAGCCCAGCATGTTCTCGCCCGCGGGCAGCGTCTCGCTCAGGTGCCAGGAGAGGCCGAGCACGAAGGCCAGCAGCACACACCCGGCCTGCGCAAACGTCTGGATGATGATGCCGAGCCGCATAGAGTTGTTGATGATCGGCTCCCGCTTGGGCCGCGGCGGATGCTGCATCACGTCGGAGCTGCCCTGCTCCATCGCCAGCGCGAGCGCGGGCGCGCCGTCCGTCAGCAGGTTGAGCCACAGCAGTTGGATCGCGGTCAGGGGCATGGGCAGGCCCGCGAGCACCGCCACGAAGATGACCACGATCTCCGCCACGTTCGACGAGACCAGGAAGAAGACGAACTTGCGAATGTTCGAGTAGATGATGCGGCCCTGCTCGATGGCCGCGACGATGCTGGCGTAGTTGTCGTCCGTCAGCACCATGTCCGCGGTGCCCTTGGCAACATCCGTGCCCGTGATGCCCATGGAGACGCCGATGTCCGCGCGCTTGATGGCCGGCGCATCGTTCACGCCGTCGCCGGTCATCGCCACGACCTCGTCGTTGCTCCGCAGCGCATCGACGATGCGCATCTTGTGTTCGGGCGAGACGCGCGCAAAGACATCCGCGACCTGCACCTCCTGCGCCAGCTCTTTGTCCGTCATCTTGTCGAGCTCGGCCCCGCTGTAGACCTTGTGGCCGGGCCGCAGCAGCGAGATGCTCTCGGCGATCGCGCGCGCCGTGTTCGCATGATCGCCGGTGATCATGATCGTCCGGATGCCGGCCCCGCGCGCCAGCTCCAGCGCGGGCCTGACCTCCGCGCGGGCGGGATCGATCATGCCCACCAGGCCGACGAAGATCAGGTCGCGCTCCACGTCGCCGGCGGAAAACTCGTCGGCCACCTCCGGCATCAGGCGGTAGGCCAGCCCCAGCACGCGCAGCGCCTGGTTCGACATGGCGTCGTTGGCCGCGAGGATCTCCCGGCGCAGATGGTCGGACAGGTCCATCACCCGGTCGTCCAGCGTCTGCATCCGGCTGCACAGATCGAGCACGACATCCGGCCCACCCTTGACGACCACCGACTTCCAGCGCATGTGGCTGCCATCGTGGAAGGGCGCGCCGTCCCTGTCGTGCGGCTTCGCGATCGAGTGGATGGTGACAAAGCGCTTGCGCTCCGAGTCGAAGGGGATCTCCTTCTCGCGCGGATACGCGTCGTTGGCCTCGTCCTTGTAGATGCCGGCCTTTGCGCCCGCGATGAGGATGCAGCCCTCGGTCGGGTCGCCGATGATGCGGAACGTCACCCGGCCGTCCGTGACCTCGGTCTCAAGCTGCGCATCGTTGTTCAGGACGCCCACCCACAGCGCGGTCGTGACGCCGGGACAGGCGCTCAGGTCGACGGGCCGACCGTTTGCCAGGAACTCCCCGCGGGGATCGTTGCCGGCCCCGGTGACCTCGAACGTCTGGCCATCGACCCACAGGCGGGTCACGGTCATCACGTTCTGCGTCAGCGTGCCGGTCTTGTCGGTGCAGATGGTGGTGGCCGAGCCGAGGGTCTCGACCGCCGCGAGCCGCCGTATCAGGGCGTTGCGCCGCACCATCTCGCGCATCCCCAGCGCCAGACTGATGGTCACGACCGCGGCCAGCCCTTCCGGCACGGCCGCGATGGCGAGGCTGACGGCGATCATGAAAGACTCGACGATGGCGTCGCGCACCTCCACCGAGAAGCCCTCGGTGAACAGCCCGCTGCGCGCAAGCCCGAGCAGAAACACGACGCCGCAGATCATCAGCGCGGCCACGCCGAGCATCTTGCCCAACTGATCCAGCCGCTGCTGGAGCGGCGTCTGCTCCTCCTCCACGTTCTGCAACAGATCGGCAATCAGCCCCAGTTGCGTGGTCATGCCGGTGTTGACGACGACCCCGCGGCCCCGCCCATACGCCACGGTCGTGCCCATGAAGGCCGCGTTCTTGCGGTCGCCGAGCGAAGCGTTCTCGTCCAGGACGAGCGCCGCGTTCTTCTGGACCGGGATCGATTCGCCAGTGAGCGCGGCCTCCTCCACCCTGAGATTGACGGTCTCGATCAGCCGCATGTCCGCGGGGACGAAGTTGCCCGCCTCGAGCAGCACGATGTCGCCGGGCGCCAGCTCGGCGGCCGGCACGGACTTGCGCATGCCGCTGCGCAGCACGTGCGCCTCCGGCGCGGACATCTTCTTGAGGGCCTCGAGCGCCTGCTCGGCCCGACTCTCCTGCACCACGCCCAGGATCGTGTTCAGCACGACGATGGCCAGGATCACGATCGCTTCAACCCAGTCGCCGAGCAGGGCCGAGACGATCACGGCCACGAGGAGCAGGATGATGATGAAGTTGTTGAGCTGGGCGATCACCAGTTGGAGGAAGGTGGGACGAGGCTTCTCCTTGAGCTCGTTGTGGCCGTACTGTTGCAGGCGGGCCGCGGCCTGTTCGTCGGTCAGCCCGTCCGCCGGATGAGTCTCCAGTCGCCTGAGCGTATCTTCGACGCTCAAGGTGTGCCATCCCGTTGCAGCACCCTGGCTCTCATTGCCGGCGGCGACGACCTGCTGGTCAACCATAGACGATCTCCTGATAGGATGTGTCGGTGTGCGACGCCCGCATGTGGCGACTCAGCGGTTTTGCATGCGGATGGAGTCGAGGCTTCAGCCGGTTAGCCGGGATGTAAGCGTACACGCCCAATCCGGCTAAGAACCTATCCGAGAATTGCTCTGGCTTACCTCACCCCCAGCGCCCTGCGGCCGCCTCCCCCTCTCCTGAACGTGCGAGCTTCGCTCGCCTCGGTTCAGGAGAGGGGGCCGGGGGGTGAGGACAGCCGTTCGCATCTGGTGCAATCTCCGTAGTTATACTTAAAGCCTCGACTCCGCTTAATTGATACGCCCCGCCCCCTACGCCTGATAGGTGCGGGCGGTGATGTCGCCGCCGCGGCCGGTCCAGTTCGTATGGAAGAATTGCCCGCGCGGCCGGTCGGTGCGCTCATAGGTGTGCGCGCCGAAGTAGTCGCGCTGGGCCTGGGTCATGTTGGCCAGCAGGCGCTCGCGGCGGTAGCCGTCGAAGATGGCCGGCACGGGGATGCCCGCCGCGACTGCCGCGGCGACGACCCGCCGCCACGCGTCGCCGGCCGCGTTCACGGCCTCCTGGAAGTAGGGCGCGAGCAGCAGGTTGGGCAGCGCGGGATCGGCCTCGTAGGCCTCCTTGATCTTGCCGAGGAAGACCGACCGGATGATGCAGCCCCCGCGCCACATCAGCGCGATGCCGCCGAGGTTCAGCTTCCAGCCGTAGGCCTGCGCGGCCGCGCCCATCAACATGTAGCCCTGCGCATAGGAGACGATCTTGGACGCATAGACCGCCTCTTCGAGGTCGGCCAGGAACGCCGCGCGGTCGGCCGCGAGCTGGCCCGCTGGCCCGCCGAGCGCCTTGGCGGCCGCGGCGCGCTCGTCCACCAGCGAGGAGAGGAAGCGCGCAAACACGGCCTCGCTCACCAGCGTGAGCGGCGTGCCCTGGTCGAGCGCGGAGATGACGGTCCACTTGCCCGTGCCCTTCTGCCCCGCGCTGTCGAGGATGTAGTCCACGACGTGCTGGCCCTGCTCATCGCGGAACGCCAGGATGTCGCGGGTGATCTCGATAAGGTAGGATTCGAGCTTGCCCCGGTTCCACGCGGCGAACACATCGCTCATCTCGTCGTTGGTCAGCCCCAGGCCCTCCTTCATCAACTGGTAGGCCTCGCCGATGAGCTGCATGTCGCCGTACTCGATGCCGTTGTGCACCATCTTGACGAAGTGGCCCGCGCCGTTCTCGCCGACCCAGTCGCAGCACGGCTCGCCGTTCGGGTCGCCCTCGGGCACCTTTGCCGCGACGGCCTGGAAGATCGGCTTGACCGCGGGCCAGGCCGCGGGCGAGCCGCCGGGCATGATGGACGGGCCGAGCCGCGCGCCCTCCTCGCCGCCGGAGACGCCGGTGCCGATGTAGAGCAGCCCGTGCGACTCGACGTGCGCGGTGCGGCGTATGCTGTCCTCGTAGTTCGAGTTGCCGCCGTCGATGATGATGTCGCCCGGCTCCAGCAGCGGGATGAGCTTCTCGATGAAGCTGTCCACCGGCTGGCCGGCCTTGACCAGCATCATGACGCGGCGCGGCCGCTTCAGGTTGGCGACCAGCTCCTCCAGCGAGTGCGTCCCGATGATGCTCATGCCCTTTGCCGGGCCAGCGATGAACTCGTCCACGACCGATGTGGTGCGATTGAACACGGCCACGGTGAAGCCGTGGTCAGCCATGTTCATCACCAGGTTCTGGCCCATGACGGCCAGGCCGATCAAACCGATATCTGCCTGCATGTCATCACTCCTGTCAGGGTTGAACGTATGAAGGTTGAAGTTGCAAATCGGGGTTAAGTGTAAGCGGACAAGCTCAAACGTGCAACCTGTGACGTGCGATCATGTAGACTGACCGGGCGACTATCGGTCGCGGGCTACGGTGTTGCTGCGCAATCCTGCGGAGTCGGCCTGCGCCGACTGGCGCGCTGCGCCCATACAGCCTGCACAGGCAGGCTTCGTGATAGTAGCCGCGACTGATAGTCGCCGAGGACGCCCCGAAAACAGACCTTAACGCGCACGCACCAGCGCGGCGACGCGCTCCAGCGGCAGCGCCTCGACCGTCACGCCCCGATGGCCGGTCAGCGTGGTCGCCATGCAGAGCGCGTTGAGGATCGCCTCTTCGGTGGCCTCGATGGCCGCCTCGAACAGCGGCGAGACCCGCGCATTGGGCAGCTCGACGACCGTCGCAAGCTGCGCCCTGCGTTCGGGCGTCCGCCGCACCGACTCCGCGGTGGAGAAGGCCAGCGCATAGTCGCCGGAGCCGTCCGAGAAGGCCGCGCCCGTGCGCGCGAGCCCGGCCAGGCCGCGGCGCGCAAGGCGGGCCAGGTTGCGGTCGGAGAGGGGCGCATCGGTGGCGATGACGATCATGATCGAGCCGTCCGCAGCGCCCGGCTCCACCACGTCTGCCAGATAGTACTGGCCGAGGGCCTGGCCGACCGGCAGGCCGGCCATCTGGAGCACGCCGCCGAAGTTCGCCTGCACCAGCACGCCGACCGTGTAGCCGTCCAGCGCGCGCGGCAGCCGCCGGGACGCAACGCCGATGCCGCCCTTCCAGCCGAACGCGACCGTGCCCGTGCCTGCGCCGACCGTGCCCTCTTCGACAGGGCCGGGCTGCGCCGCGGCGATGGCCCGGAGCACGTGGTCGGGCGTGACCGCGGGCCGGC
>MWBF01000056.1 GCA_002068935.1 Chloroflexi bacterium ADurb.Bin325 | reverse complement strand
CCGGCGGGCGCATGGCCCGACCCGCCGCTGTTCGCCGACGAGCGCGTGGCCCTGCTGGCCGCGAGCGCGGAGCGGGCGGAATCGCTGGCCGCGGCCGGCGCGGACATCGTCCACATCCCGCTCGCGGCGATCAGCCTGCACACGGCCCCGGATCGGGTCGCGGCCTTCCCGCCGGTGACGATCCCGGACCCGGTCATCGCGGGGATGGTCGATGCGGTGCAGCAGAGCACCCTCTATCAGTACATCGGCGACCTGAGCGGCGAGTGGCAGACGATCATCCGCGGCAGCCCCTACACCATCGCCACGCGCCACACCAGGAGCGGAACGCCGATCCGCCAGGCGGTCTACTATGCGGGCGACCACCTGGCCGCGCGCGGGCTGGCAGTCGAATATCACGAGTGGAACATCGATCGCCCGGCGAACGTCATCGGCGAGCTGGCCGGCCAGGCGCGGCCGGATGACATCTACATGATCACCGCGCACCTGGACGATATGCCGAGCGGCATGCTGGCCCCCGGCGCGGACGATAACGCCAGCGGGTCGGCCGCGGTCCTCGTCGCGGCGGACATCCTCAGCCAGTATCGCTGGGACTGCACGCTGCGCTTTGCGCTGTGGACGGGCGAGGAGCAGGGGTTGCTGGGCAGCCAGGCCTACGCCGCGCAGGGCGAGAGGATCCTCGGCGTGCTCAACCTGGACATGATCGGCTGGAACACGCCCGGCAGCTCGCCGGACATCGACCTGCACGCCAGGGCCACCATGCCGGCCACGGTCGAGCTCGCCAACCAGTTCGCCAGCGTCGTCGCAGCCTATGGCCTGAACCTGATCCCGGAGGTGCTGACGAACGGCACGGGCGCCAGCGACCACGCCTCCTTCTGGAATGCGGGCTATACCGCGATCCTCGGCATCGAGGATTACTACCCGAACAACCACGACTTCAGCCCGTATTATCACCAGACGACCGACCGGCTCGCCACGCTCGACATGGCCTACCTTACCGAATACGTCAAGGCCAGCGTCGCGGCCACCGCGCACATGAGCGGCTGCCTGGACAGGACGCCGGCCGCGCCCACGGCCAGCATTGCGCAGGTTCCGGCCGGGGTCGCGGTGAGCTGGCAGCACGTCCTGCCCAACGTGGCCTATGCGCTGCACCGCGGGACGGCCCCCTGGTTTGCGCCGGGGCCGGACACCCTGCTCACGGCCGTCGCCTGGCCCTTCCCCGCCGCGCTGGCCTACGAAGACGCGGCCAGCGGGATCGGCGATCCCGCGCTCAACCACTTCTACGTGGTGCTCGGCCTGAACGAGGCGGGCGACAGCGCGGCCTCGCGCCGCGTGGGCGAGTTCGACTTCGCGCTGGTGACGCCGTAGATGGCGCGCGAGGGTCGGCCGCTGGCCGGGACAGCACGCGGCGCGCCGCGCGGCGAGGCGACGCCCGGCGTCATCAAAGCCGCGGGCTATTATCTGGCGTTCATCACGCTGGGACTGGTCAGCGCGTCGATCGGGCCGGCGTTGCCGCGCCTGGCGGAACAGGTGTCCGTCGGCGTCAGCGCGGTCAGCATCATCTTCACCGCGCGGTCGCTCGGTTATCTGCTCGGCTCGCTGATCTCCGGCCGCGCCTACGACCGGTTCCCGTCGCACCTGGTGATGGCCGCGGGCCTGACCCTGATGGCGCTCGCGCTGCTGGCCATCCCGGCCATGCCGCTGCTCCTGCTGCTCGCGGCGATGGGGCTGGCCCTGGGGCTGGGCCAGGGCGTGGTGGATGTCGGCGGCAACGTCTCGCTGGTCTGGGCCTTCGGCGACCGGGTCGCGCCGTATATGAACGGCCTCCACTTCTTCTTCGGCGGCGGCGCGCTCATCTCCCCTCTGTTGATCGCCCAGGCCGTGCTGCTGACCGGCGGCCACGGCTGGGCCTTCCGCATCATCGCGCTCCTGATCCTGCCGGTCGTGGCCTATCTGCTGGCCCTGCCCAGCCCCGCGCCGCATCGACAGCCGGTCAGCGCGGCCTCCGGGCGCTCCGAAGCGCTGCTGCCGCTCATCGCGGCCCTCATGCTGATCTACGTCGCCGCGGAGGTCAGCTACGGCGGCTGGAGCTTCACCTATGCGACGACGACCGGGCTGGCCGGCGAGACGGCCGCGGCGTATCTCACCTCGCTCTTCTGGGGCGCGATCACGTTGGGCCGCCTGCTGTCCATCCCGCTCGCGTTGCGGATGAGGCCCGCTGCGCTCCTGGCCGCCAGCATCGCCGGCGCGCTGCTCGGCCTCGCGCTGGTCAACCTGGCGCCCGGCTCCGCGGCCGCGCTCTGGGCCGGGACCCTCGTGACCGGGCTGTCGATGGCCGCCATCTTCCCCACGGCCATCATCCTCACCAGGTCGTTCATGACGGTCACCGGCCGCGTCACCGGGTGGCTCCTCTTCGGCTCCAGCATCGGCGCCATGCTGATGCCCTGGCTGGTCGGCCAGTTGTTCGCCGCGTTCGGCCCGCGCGCGATCATGCTGGCGATCCTGGCGGATCTGCTGGCGCTGGCCGCGCTCTTCGGCGTGCTGATCTGGCGCGCCCAGCGCGTGGCGCGCCGCGCCGCGGCTGCCTGACCGCGCTCAGCTCAGGCGTTCCCCGCCGTCCACGGGCAGCACCGTCCCCGTGACGTACGCCGCCTCCGCCAGATACCGCACCGCGCGCGCGACATCCTCCGGCGTGCCCCAGCGCTTGAGCAGCGTCCGCCGCGCGGTGGCGGCTATCTGCTGCTCCGTGTGGGCCGGCGTCGGCAGGACCGGGCCGGGCGCGATGGCGTTGACGCGCACCGCGGGCGCGAGCTCCATGGCAAGGGCATAGGTCATGTTGAGCAGCCCGGCCTTGGCGACCGAATGGGGCATGAAGTTGGGGAACGGCTTGAAGACCGACTGATCCACGATATTGACGATCGCGCCGTCGCCGTGCGCCGCGAGGTGGGGCGCGGCCGCGCGCGCGCAGAGGAACGGCCCCTTGAGATCCACCGCGATCTGCCGATCCCACTCGGCCTCGTCCAGCTCGGCCCACGGCGTGCGCCGCCAGACCGACGCGCTGTTGACGAGCACGTCCAGCCTGCCGAACTCGCCGACCGCCCGGTCGACCAGCGCGCGCACCTGGCCCTCCTGCGAGACATCGGCCTGCTGTGCGATGGCGCGCCGGCCCAGCGCCCGAATCTCCGCGACCGTCTCCTCCGCCGGGCCGGCCGAGGAGTTGTAGTTCACCACGATGTCCGCGCCGGCGCGCGCCAGCTCCAGGCTGATGGCCTTGCCGACCCGAATCGCGCCGCCCGTGACCAGGGCAACCTTACCGTTCAGATTCATCTTGTTCAACTCCGACTTGTGTTTTGGTCTGACCCCACATGCTCCTGTCTCCCGCGTCGGCGTCCGCACGCAGGTGCGCCCATTCTACCCTAACTCCCCGCATCGCGCTGAATTGTGCGCGGCCATCCGGCCGCGGGGATTTTTACTATTTTACACATACATATTTGACAAAAATCACATAGCATGATATCATCCCGCTCGTGAATCGCCAGGGGATGCGAGGGGAGCCATGTTACAGAGGCAACTGACGGGCAGTCCCGCGGGGGAACTGTTGATCCTCCTGCAACGCAGAGGGGCCGCTACGGTCAAGGAGATGGAGGATCTGTTGGGCGTGACCGCCAACGCGGTGCGCCAGCAGCTCACCGGCCTGCTCGCGGAGGGCTACATCGAGCACCGGGCCGAGAACATCGGCCGCGGGCGGCCCAAGCACGTCTACAGCCTGACCGCGGAGGGCCGGGCGCTCTTCCCGCGCCATTACGACGAGTTCACCAATTCCCTGCTGCGCGAGATTCTGCTGACCGAGGGGCCGCAGAAGGTCCAGGAGCTGTTGGCCCGCCTGAGCAAGCGCATGGCCGACCAGTACGCCCGCCAGATCGACAGCGAGGCGCCCGCCGAGCGCATGGTGGAGCTGAGCGAGCTGCTCAACGCAAAGGGCATCATGGCCGAGGTGCACGTCGAGCCAGACGGCGTCGTCTTCAAGGAATACACCTGCCCCTACTACGAGCTGGCACGCGAATACCGGGCAATCTGCGATATGGAGCAGGGCATGATCGCCCAGGTGGTCAACCAGCCGGTCGAGCTGGTGTCGTGCACCCTGGACGGACATCACGGCTGCAAGTTCAAGATCGAGACGGGCGAAGAGTTAATGACGAGTAATGAGTAACGAGTAAGCTTACTCGTTTCTCGTTACTCATTGCTTATTTTGTAAGGAGCCGTTGGGCATGAGCGAAGAACTGATCATCAAGGATCTCCATGTCAATGTCGAGGGCAAGCCGATTCTGAAGGGCGTGAATCTGACGATCCGCCCCGGCGAGGTCCATGCTCTGATGGGGCCGAACGGCTCCGGCAAGAGCACCCTGGCGTACACCATCGCCGGCCACCCGCGCTACGAGGTGACGGGCGGCGACGTCCTGCTGAACGGCAGCAGCCTGCTGGAGATGGAGCCGAACGAGCGCGCCAAGGCCGGGGTCTTCCTGGCCTTCCAATACCCGACCGCGATTCCCGGCGTCAGCATGGCCAACTTCCTCCGCCAGGCCGTCAGCGCGGTGCGCGGGTACTCCGAGAAGGCCAAGCAGGCGGTGTCCGCGGGCGGCGCGGTCAAGCCCATCGGCTCCGAGCTGATGCCGATGCGCGAGTTCCGCCGGGAGCTCGCGGAGAAGATGGAGCGGCTGCACATCGATCCGGCCTTCGCGCGGCGCTATCTGAACGAGGGCTTCTCCGGCGGCGAGAAGAAGCGGGCGGAGATCTTGCAGATGGCGATGCTCGATCCGAAATTCGCGGTCCTCGACGAGACCGATTCGGGGCTGGACATCGACGCGCTGCGCGTGGTGTCCGAGGGCGTCAACAGCGTGCTGGGCCCCAACCTCGGCGTCCTGCTGATCACGCACTATCAGCGGCTGCTGAACTACATCAAGCCGCACTTCGTCCATGTCTTCTATAACGGCCAGATCGTTATCTCGGGCGGGCCGGAGCTGGCGCACGAGCTCGAGGAGAAGGGCTATCAGTGGATCCGTGAGCAGTTTGGTGAGCCGATGAACGGGCAGGAAGCGGCCTGAACGGGCTGGATTGTTGGATCGAGGAGAGCATGATGTCGGCGACGAATTCCGATCACCAGATTCTCGGTGATCTCAAGACCGAATATCAATACGGCTGGAGCCAGCCGGAGAACTACGCGTTCAAGGCGCGCAAGGGCCTGGATCACGAGATCGTGGACCAGATCAGCACGATGAAGGGCGAGCCGGACTGGATGCGCCAGTTGCGCCATGAGGCGCTCGATATCTTCCTGTCCAAGTCCATCCCCGCGTGGGGCGCAGATCTCAGCGGCATCGACTTCCAGGACATCTACTATTACATCAAGCCGACCGAGGCGCAGGGCAAGACCTGGGACGAGGTGCCCGCGGACATCAAGGAGACGTTCGACAAGCTGGGCATCCCCGAGGCCGAGCGCAAGTTCCTGGCCGGCGTGGGCGCGCAGTACGAGAGCGAGGCCATCTACCATTCGCTCAAAGAGGAGTGGGAGAAGATGGGCGTCATCTTCGTGGACTCGGACAGCGGGCTGCGCGAGCACGAGGACATCTACCGCGAGTACTTCGGCACGGTCGTGCCCTCGACGGACAACGCCTTTGCCGCGCTGAACACGGCCTTCTGGTCGGGCGGCTCGTTCGTGTATGTGCCGAAGGGCGTCCACCTGGATATCCCGCTGCAGGCGTACTTCCGCATCAACGCGCAGAACATGGGCCAGTTCGAGCGCACCCTGATCATCGTGGACGAGGGCGCTACGGTTCATTATGTCGAGGGCTGCACCGCGCCCACCTACTCCGAGGACTCGCTGCACAGCGGCGTCATCGAGATCATCGTGCGCAAGAACGCGCGCTGCCGCTACACCACGATCCAAAACTGGTCGACCGACGTCTACAACCTCGTGACCCAGCGCTCGCTCGTGTACGACGGCGGGACGATGGAATGGGTGGACGCCAACCTCGGCTCGAAGGTGACGATGAAATACCCGTCGGTCTACATGCTCGGGCCGGGCGCAAAGGGGCAGATCCTCTCGATGGCCTTCGCCGGCCCGGGTCAGCACCTCGACGCGGGCGGCAAGCTCGTCCATGCCGCGCCGGACACGACCAGCCAGCTCATCTCGAAGTCCATCAGCAAGGGCGGCGGCCGCGCCTCGTACCGCGGCCTGCTCAAGGTGAGCAAGGGCGCGACGGGCGCAAAGTCCAACGTCGTCTGCGACGCGCTGCTGCTGGACGCACAGAGCCGGTCGGACACCTACCCGTACATCGAGGTCGACGAAGAAGACGTGACGATCGGCCACGAGGCGTCGGTCAGCAAGATCGGTGAGGAGCAGCTCTTCTACCTGATGAGCCGCGGGCTGAGCGAGGATGAGGCGAGCGCCATGATCGTTTCCGGCTTCATCGAGCCGATGGTCAAGGAACTGCCGATGGAGTACGCCGTGGAGATGAACCGGCTGATCCAGTTGCAGATGGAAGGCTCGATCGGCTGAGGCCGCGAGGAGCGGAAGGATGACTGACGTGACGACAAATCCCAACCTGGCGACGGCGGAGAACATTTCTGCGGCGAGCGTCGAAGCCCTCTCGCGGCGGCGCGAGGAGCCGGCATGGCTGCTCGAGGCGCGGCTGAAGGCCTGGCGCTTCTTCGAGGAGATCCCCTGGCCCACGGGCGCTGAGGAGACCTGGCGGCGCACCAAGCTGACCGGCTTCAAGCTGGAAGATTACCGGCCCTTCGACGGCGCGGCGGCCGGGGACGGCCTGCCCGACGAGGTCGATAAGAGCCTGCACGAGGTCGCGGCGGTGGCCGACATGGCGCTCGTGGACGGCGCGCGGCGGCATTACCGGACGAGCGACGAGCTGGAGCGTCGCGGGGTCATCTTCACGGATCTGGCTTCGGCCGTCCGGCAGCACCCCGCGCTGGTGCAGCGCGCGCTCGGCAGCGTGGTCGCGACCGATGAGAACAAGTTCAGCGCGCTCCACTATGCGCTGTGGAACAGCGGCACATTCGTCTATGTCCCGCGCAACGTCGTGGTCGATCAGCCGCTGCAAGCGGTGGTCTATCAGAGCGAGGGCAAGCAGGCCGGCTTCCATCACACGCTGGTGCTCACCGAGGAGGGCGCGAGCGTGACGCTCGTGGAGGACTACCTGGGCGCGGCGAGCGGCCTCAACGACAGCGTCGTGGAGCTGGCCGCGGGTCCGAACAGCCAGTTGCACTACCTGCACCTGCAAAACCTGGCCGACAGCGCGTGGAACTTCAGCACGCAGCGCATCCAGCTTCAGCCGGACAGCCTCGTGCGCTACTTCATCGGCTCGTGGGGCAGCCGCCTGAGCAAGGCGTGGATCAACATGGAGCTGAACGGCCACGGCGCGCACGGTGAGCTCCTGGGGCTTTACTTCCCCAGCGGCCGCCAGCACCTGGATCATCACACGAACCAGTTGCATATCGCGCAGCGCACGACCAGCGACCTGCTCATCAAGGGCGCGCTCAAGGATCGCTCGCGCTCGGTTTATCAGGGCTATATCAAGGTCTACCCCGGCGCGCAGAAGACCAACGCCTATCAGGCGAACCGCAACTTGATGCTGAGCAAGATGGCGCGGGCCGACAGCATCCCGGGCCTGGAGATCGAGGCCGACGATGTGCGCTGCACGCACGGCGCGACCGCCGGACAGGTGCCCGCCGAGTACATCTTCTACCTGATGTCGCGCGGCATCGACCGTACCAACGCCGAGCGCATGGTCGTGCAGGGCTTCTTCGAGGAGGTCCTGAACCGCATCCCGGTCGAAGGCGTGCGCAACAAGCTGGAGGCCGAGATCGCGCGCAAGCTGGGGCTGTAGCCGCCGGTCGAACGACGGCATGGCCGAGAATGTCGGAAGGCCTATCCGAAAACCCGCAGGGGCCGGTCTCTGACCGTGTCCCTGGCTCGGTCGGAGACCGGCCAGAGCAATTTTCGGATAGATTCTTATGGAAGCACCCTGAGCGGAGGCCGCACGCAGTGCGGGCGCAGTCGAAGGGGCGACCCAAAGTAGAAGGGGCGGCCCGCTCAGGACGCTTCCGATCCATGTGAAATTCGCGTGACGTGACGCTTCCGTTTTTGGCCCGACCGCGCTATACTGGACATTTGTGGAGGGATTCATTAGCGTGGACCGACAGGCGCAGATCGACTTCATCCTCGATCATTTCGAGAACCCGCGACACTACGGGGCCTTGCCCGACGCCTCGGTGGTGCAGAAGGCCGGCAACCCCGGCTGCGGCGATGTCGTCACGTTTTATCTGAAGGTGGATGATGCAGGGCGCATCGAGGCCATCTCGTTCGAGGGCGAAGGCTGCACTATCAGCCAGGCCGCGGCGTCGCTCGTGGCCGAGATGTTCCACGGCAGGACGCTGGCCGACGTCGAGGCCACATCGAGCGACACGATCCTCGACCTGTTGGGCCGCGAGATTGCCGCGACACGGCTCAAGTGCGCGCTGTTGGGCCTGAACACGACCCGGGAGGCCGTGCGCATCGTGCGCCGGCAGAGCCAGGAGGGTGAGCATGATTCAAACTGAAGCGACGTTGCCAGCTATCCGTCGGAACGGTCTCGAGCTCGACGTCGAGCGCATCCGCGCCGACTTCCCCATCTTGCAGCGGCAGATCCGGGGCAAGCCGCTCGTCTATCTGGACAACGCCGCGACCTCTCAGAAGCCGCTGGCGGTCCTGGACGCAATGGAGCGCTACTACCGGGAGACCAACGCGAACGTCCATCGCGGCGTACATACGCTGAGCGAGGAGGCCACCGCGCAGTACGAGGCCGCGCGCGGCAAGGTCGCCGCGTTCATCGGCGCCTGCTGCCCCAAGGAGGTCATCTGGACGCGCAACGCGACAGAAGCGCTCAACCTGGTGGCCTACTCATGGGGCCGGGCCAACATCAAGCGCGGGGATCGCATCCTCCTGACCGAGATGGAGCACCATTCCAACCTGGTGCCCTGGCAGATCCTGGCCGCGGAGAGCGGCGCGGAGCTCGACTTCGTGCCGATGACCGATGACGGCCTGCTGCGGCTGGATCACCTCGACAGGCTGCTCACCCCGCGCACGAAGCTGTTCGCGTTCACCGCGGCCTCCAACGTGCTGGGCACGCTCAACCCGGTCAAGGAGATGACCGCGGCCGCGCACAAGGCCGGCGCGCTGGTCCTGGTGGACGCATGCCAGGCTGTGCCGCACATGCCGGTCGATGTCCAGGATCTCGACATCGACTTCATGGCCTTTTCGGGCCACAAGATGCTGGGGCCGACCAGCATCGGCGTGCTGTGGGGCCGCCGCGAGCTGCTCAACGCCATGCCGCCGTTCATGGGCGGGGGCGACATGATCCGCGAGGTGCATCTGCGCGAGTCGCGCTGGAACGAGCTGCCCTGGAAGTTCGAGGCCGGCACGCCCGCGATCGCCGAGGCGATCGGCCTGGGCGCGGCCGTCGATTATCTGCAAGAGGTCGGCATGGACGCGGTGCACGCGGTGGAGCGCGAGCTGACCGGGTACGCCTACGAGCGGATGGCGCCGATCGAGGGCCTCAAGATCCTGGGCCCCGGGCCGGAGAAGCGCGGCGGGCTGATCAGCTTCGTCCTCGGCGGCGCGCACCCGCACGACATCGCGGCCGCGCTGGACAGCATGGGGATCGCGATTCGCGCGGGCCATCACTGCGCGCAGCCGCTACACGAGTGCTACGGCATCCCCGCGAGCGCGCGGGCAAGCTTCTATCTGTACAACACGAAGGCCGAAGTGGATGCGCTGATCGCCGGCCTGCAGAAGATTGCGGAATATTTCGGGGTCTGATAGAGCGGACCTGGCAGCAGGCCCGGCCAAAGAGGAAGAATTATGGATCTGTACGCAGAGGAGATCCTCGACCATTACAAGAACCCGCGCCACTTCGGGCACCTGGAACACCCGACGCTGACGTATCACGACAGCAACCCGTTCTGTGGCGACGAGATCACCCTGGAGTTGAAGATCGAGGACAACAAGATCGTCGATGCGGCCTTTTCCGGGCATGGCTGCGCCATCAGCCGGGCAGCCGCGTCGATGATGATCGACGAGATCATCGGCAAGCCCCTCTCGGAGCTCAAGGAGTGGACGAAGGACGAGATCCTCGACCTGCTCGGCATCGAGGTGGGCCCGGTGCGCATGAAGTGCGCGCTCCTGCCCCTGAAGGCCATGAAGGTCGCGGTCTGGGGCCTGGCCGACGAGACGGAGGAACGATAGTGGCAAATTTCGTGAAGGTTGCTCGGGTCGAGGACATCCGGCCGGGCGAGAAGAAGATCTTCGAGGTGGACGGCGTCCTGGTCGTCCTGGTCAACCTGGATGGCGAGTTCTACGCCATCGAAAACACCTGCACGCATGACGGCGGGCCATTGGGCGAGGGCAAGATCCAGAACGGACAGATCATCTGCCCGCGCCACGGCGCGCGTTTCGACATCCGGACTGGCGCGGCCCTCACACTGCCCGCGGTGGACCCGACGGCCACCTATGAGGTGCGCGTCCAGGACGGCGATATCTATATTGAGTCGTATTGAAAGGAAAGCATCATGGGAGCACCGACAGCAGAGGAAGTCCGCGAGGTGATTCGGCAGAACGTCTACGATCCTGAGATCGGCCTCAACATCGTAGACCTGGGGCTGGTCTATGACATCAAGGTGCCCGAAGGCAAGAGCGTGGAGGTCGAGATGACGCTGACCAGCCCGGGCTGCCCGATGGGCCCGCAGATTATCGGCGGCGTGCAGACCTACGTCCACCAGGCGTATCCGGAGCTGGACGCCATCAACGTCCATGTCGTCTGGAGCCCGCTCTGGAATCCCGACATGATGACGCAGGAAGCCAAGGATCAGCTAGGGTTCTTCTAGAGTCAGCCGCAATGCTCTTTCCCGCCCCCTGTCCGGTCGGCCGACCGGACAGGGGGCGTTTTTGTGTCTATCCGAAAACCCGCTCCGGTTTGCCTCACCCCTCGACTCCCCCTCTCCTGGCCTGCAGGCCAGGAGAGGGGGATGGGGAGTGAGGCCGGGCATCCGACGATTCTTCGGATAGAGGCTCAGCGCCCCGGTCAGCTACACGCCGGCGCGTAGCAGAGCTGAAGCTCCTTCGCCGCGCGCACCTCGTCCAGCCGCCTCATCGGCGCGGTGTGCGGCGCGGTCTTGAGCAGCTCCGGCTGCTCGCGCGCCTCCTCCGCGATCTGGATCATCGCATCCGCGAACGCGTCCAGCGTCTCCTTGCTCTCCGTCTCCGTCGGCTCGATCATCAGCGCCTCCGGCACGATCAGCGGGAAGTAGACCGTCGGCGGATGCATGCCGAAGTCCATCAGCCGCTTGGCGATGTCCATCGTGCGGATGCCGGGCGCGTCCTTGAGGATGCCCTGGGCCACGAACTCGTGCATGCAGGTGCGGTCGCCGTGCGGGATCGGATACGTCCCGCGCAGCCGCGCTTGCAGATAGTTCGCGTTCAGCACCGCGTTCTCACTGACCTCGCGCAGGCCCTCCGCGCCGTGCATGCGGATATAGGTGTACGCGCGCACGAGGATGCCGAAGTTGCCCCAGAACGCCTTGACCCGCCCGATGGAGCGCGGCGGCATATGCCAGCGGTACATCTCCCCCGCATCGCGCACGACGATCGGCCCCGGCAGATAGTCGACCAGGTGCGCGGCCACGCCGACCGCGCCGGAGCCCGGCCCGCCGCCGCCGTGCGGGGTGGAGAAGGTCTTGTGCAGGTTGTAGTGCATCACGTCGAAGCCCATCTCGCCCGGCTTGGCGATGCCGAGGATCGCGTTGAAGTTCGCGCCGTCGCCGTACACCAGCCCGCCCGCCTCGTGCACCAGCCGCAGCACCTCTTCGACGTGCTCGTCGTACAGGCCGAGCGTGTTCGGGTTGGTCAGCATCAGGCCGACGAGCCTGGGACCGTGTTCCTCGATCAGCTCGCGCAGCAGCGCCAGATCCACGTTGCCGCGCGGGTCGGAGCGCACCTCGACGACCTTCAGCCCCTCGAGCGGTGCGTCCCCCACGGTTGCCTCCCCCTTTGCGCCGGCACCGGCGCGCCTGCCGGAATTCAATCCTGCTGAGTTCACGGCATTGCCGATTGCCCCGTGCATCCAGGCCGCCTTCAGCGAGGTATTCGGCGATGCCGGACGGTTGTTTGCGGAGCTCCAGGAACTCGCGGACCTGCCGTTGCGCCTGCCGACCGGAGATCCGAAGCGGTGGAGCGGGCTGTGGCCAGCCATCCAGGCGAATCGGGAATTGCGGAATCTGCTGCTGCCGCTCTTGGCGAGCGAGCTGGCGCCGGAATTTGGCGAGTTTCGCGAACGCCTGATCCGGAGAAGCTGGCCGCCCGGCGCGGCCGATGGGATGCGACTGCATGACTCATTGGTCGTCGCCGCGATCGTGCGCGATCTCGCGCAGGAAACGGCGGCATGGCGCTGCGCCTGCATGGCCTTTTCTTCGGTGCCGATAAGTCGTTGAGGCAGAGCGGAGGCGTTTCGCACTAGACAAAAACCGCAGGGCTGCTTGTGCTGTGGTGGGATGAACCCGACTGCGCCAGCACCCTCCAGTCCCTGCGAGACCTCAACTACCGCCGCCGACAGTTCGGTGGAGGCGACTGTGGCCGGCGAGGAGCAACTTGAGTGGTTCGACGCGCAGCTGCGCGACCACCATTACCTTGGCGCGGGCCGACCGGTGGGCGACTACCTGCGGCAGATCGTCATGGTGCGGGGCCGGCCGGCGGCGCTGTTGGTGTGGGGGCCGGCATGTTACGCGCTCAAGGACCGCGACGAGTGGATCGGCTGGGGCGCGACCATGCGCGTCGAGCGGCTCAAGCTGGTGGTGCAAAACCGCCGTTTCCTCCTGCTCACCGACAAGGGCGCGGCGCCCAACCTGGCCTCGCAGACGATGGCCGCCGCACTGCGGGCCCTGCCGGCGCACTGGCAGGCGCGGTTCGGGTACCGGCCGCTCCTCGCCGAGAGCTTCACCGACCCGGAGTCGTACGCAGGCACTTGCTACAAGGCGAGCAACTGGGAGCCCGTCGGCTTCTCGGCGGGCTTCAGCCGGCACCGGGCCGACTTCTACGTGCCCAACGACCGGCCCAAGCGCCTCTGGCTGTACCCACTCGGCCCGAAGGCCCGCACCCAGCTCTGCGCGGCCCAGCCGCCGCCGGACTGCCGCGCGGGCGTCCTGCCGGCGCCCACCGGCACCCTGCCGCTGACCCGGCCCCAGCTCGAGTCGCTCTTGGAGGTGTTCCGGCGCGCGCCCGACCCGCGGGGCAAAAGCGTGCAGTACCGCATCGGCGCGGTGCTGACCATCGTCGCCATGGCGCTTTTGTGCGGGCGCCGCGAGTTCAGCCAGTTCGCCCGCTTCGCCCAGAGCCTCTCGCAACCCCAGCGCCAACTGCTGGGCCTGCCGCGCAAGCCGGGCTGCAAGGCCTTCTGGCAGGTGCCCAGCTACTCGGTCTTCTACGACGTGCTCACCCGGCTCGACGCCGACGCCTTCGCCACCCTCCTGGTCGGGTGGCTGCAAGCCCACGCCGGCCAGCTGCCCTGCGCTCTCGCCTTGGACGGCAAGATGATCCGCGACCACCTCGGCGTGCTCTCCCTGGTCGACCACGACGACGGCGCCCCGCAGGCCCTCGCCCTCTACGACCAGAAAGAGGGGACAACGCGTTGCGAGCAAACCGCCGCCACTGCGTTGCTGGGCGGCCTGCCCGCCCTCGACGGGAAGGTCATCACTGCCGACGCCCTGCACTGCCAGCGCGCCACCGCCCGCACCATCGTCGAGCAGGGCGGCGAGTACTGTCTGCAGCTCAAGGCCAACCAGCCCTCGTTGCTCGATCACGCCCGCCAACTCGACGCGTTGCCCGACACCCCTTTTTTGCCCAGACGACCAAAGGCCACGGCCGACTCGAACATCGCAGCCTCCACGCCTTCGCCGTCGAGGCCCAGGCCCTCGACTTCCCCTTCGCCCGCAGCCTGATCGTCGTCCGCAGCCAGAGCGTCACCATCAGGACCGGACGCCAGACCACGGAGACGCGCTTCTACCTCTCCAGCCAGCGGCCCGCCGAGCGCACCCCGGCCCAGTGGCACGCTCTCCTGCGCGGACACTGGGCCGGCGTGGAGATCCGCAACCATTGGCGCCGCGACGCCGTCTGGGGCGAGGATCGCTCCCGCACCCGCAACCCCAACGCCCTCGCCAACCTCGCGCTGCTGCGCAGCGCCCTGCTCGCCCGTCTCGCCAGGCATCCCGACGAGCGTTCGCTGCCAGCCTTGCTCGAATCCTTCGCCGATAACCCCGCCTCTGCCTTCACGCTCATCAACACCTTATGAGCTCAGAGCAAAAGACCATGGC